>NZ_JBYCCV010000017.1:0-65862 GCF_057473825.1 Aliterella sp. E5.1 | reverse complement strand
GCAAGTCTTGCCAGTTACAACCATTTTTCAGTTGATAAAAGATGCCATCCAAGATTTCGCGCTTGCTCCAGTTAGAAGGTCTTGTTTGCTTCTTCGGCGGTAGGATCTTAGGTAGTAAAGGTTCTATTATTTTCCACTCTTCGTCGGTGAGGCTGCTCTGGTACGGCATGGCATCTGCATTATGTTTTTGCCTTAACGTTACTTCCTTCCAGGGAAAGATGTCAAATGGGTTCTATAAAATAAAGCTTTTCAAGACCACAGTACCCAAGGGCATTGGAAATCTGCTTTGGAAAAAGGAAAGCATGGGGAGAAGATCACCTCTACTATTGATGGGCAACTTGATATGCAAGCGAACTTCTGTGAACCATGAATTAGAATCCTCGTGCGTTTACGCCGGGGAGTATGTCAATCTTGAAGAATCTAGTCGCTAACTGCTATTTCTCAATAGTAATCATATCTCTAGGTAGTCGTCATCTAACAATAGCCTGATTATAATCAATCCTTGATGTTCACCAGGTTTAGAGTATGGTACTTGAATCAGCAATAGGCGAAGTAGCGATTGAAACAAACTTAAAGCAGTTTCTTTTGGTACTGGCAGTTTCTTTAAGCGTAGCGACGCTGCCGCAAATATTTAGCTGGTTTCGCCAAATTCCTTACACCTTATTACTTGTAATTGTCGGCTTAGGGCTGGCGTTTGCTGATGTCCGTCTGGTAGAACTTTCCCCTGGCTTAATTCTGTCAATTTTTCTGCCACCGTTACTATTTGAAGCTGCCTGGAACTTGAAATGGTCGGACTTGAAGGAAAACTTAGTACCGATTTGCCTCTACGCCGTTGTGGGAGTCGTGATTTCGATTGTGGGGATGGCACTTAGTCTAAATCAATTGGCGGGACTCTCACTGACTACGGCTTTACTTGTGGGGGCTATTTTATCTGCTACCGATCCAGTTTCGGTCACAGCTTTGTTTCGAGAATTGGGTGTAGGTAGTCGCCTGAACACTTTGATGGAAGGTGAAAGCTTATTTAACGATGGCATGGCGGTGGTTGCCTTTGGTTTTTTGGTGGCACTACCTTTAGGAAAGGCGGAATTAGCATTTCAACCAATTGTGGGGCAATTGTTGACTGTTGTAGGAATTGGCGTAGCAATGGGAGGCTTAATTGGGTATGGCATTTCCTACTTGACGCAAAGATTTGATTTGCCCTTGGTGGAACAATCGTTAACGTTAGTTGCGGCTTACGGTACTTACTTAATTATTGAAGACTTGGGCGGTTCTGGAGTCATTGGGGTAGTAACAACAAGCTTGATACTAGGCAACTTTGGTTCTCGTATCGGCATGAATCCCCGCACTCGGATTATTGTTAGCGAGTTCTGGGAATTTCTAGCGTTTTTCGTCAACTCGATTATGTTTCTGCTCATTGGCGACCAAGTTCATTTTTCTACGCTGGGAGACAACATAGGAATTATTGGCGTAACAGTCATAGCCATGATTTTGACACGGGCGATCGCTATTTATACCCTCAGCAGTTTCAGCAATTACTTTGTCAAATCTGCAATTGGGTTGCCAGAGCAAACTATCCTGTGGTGGGGAGGTTTGCGCGGTTCTGTTTCTATTGCCTTGGCATTGAGCGTACCTGTTGCCCTACCAGAGCGAAATAAGATTATTGCTACAGTGTTTGGCGTGGTTTTGTTTACGTTGCTATTTCAGGGATTAACTATCAAACCTTTAGTGCAAAAGCTAAAATTAATGGGCGATCAGCCCTTACGTCAGGAGTATATGGAATTTGTGGCGCGTCGAGTTGCCCTCGATCGCGTTTTACAACACCTGAAAACAGACCAGCGTCCAGGGATAGATCCAGAATTTTACCGCTATCAAGAAGCATTGATTAAAGGTGGTATTGAGGATATCCAACTAGAAATTAACCAGTTAGAACAGGAGTATCCTAATTTACAAAACTTCATAACAGACCAACTGCGAGGAGAACTATTGGCAATTGAAGCAAATACCTACGCTGAATTTGTCAAAGCAGGACGATTGAATAAAGAGCTATCTCCTTTCCTATCCGAAGTACTACACGCTGGCGATCAGAAAGTCGGTTAAGTAACTGCAAACTGCTCTATGAAATCAAGCAATTGCTCCAACGTCATTTTCTAGTCACATTTAAGTACAAGGCTAGAGGCAGGTGGAATAACTCTTTCGCTTAACTTATAAGACTGTAATTTGAAAAATAAGCATTTTACAGTTCGCTCGTGATTGTGGAGAACTAAGCTTTATGAATTCGTTAATTTCAATTGATGAACTATTTTCCTTGGCATCAGATAGATCGACAGCTTGCGTTTCCATTTATATGCCAACTCACCGACTCGGAACGCAAACGCAACAAGACCCAATTCGATTTAAAAACTTGATGCGGGAAGCTGAGGAAAAGCTGGTTGCTAACGGATTGCGATCGCAAGATGCTAAAGACTTAATGCAAAGAGTCCAAGCAATAGATGATTATCTATTTTGGCAGCATCAAAGTGACGGACTAGCAATCTTCATCTCTAGCAATGTGTTTAGCTACTATTGCTTGCCACTAAATTTTTCTGAGCTTGTAGTAGTTACCGATCGCTTTCACTTTAAGCCTTTGCTGCCATTGCTTACTGGTGATGGACAGTTCTATATCCTAGCACTTAGCCAAAACCAGGTGAGATTATTCCAAGGAACGCGCTACAGCGTTAAGGAGGTGGAGTTAGAGGATGTACCCACCAGTATTGCAGAAGCGCTGAAGTACGACGATCCCGAAAAAAACCTCCAGTTTCATACAGGTACTTCTGGGGGTGGAAGTAGCGATCGCTCTACCATGTTTCACGGTCATGGATCTGGCAATGATGAGCAAAAAGATAATATACTGCGCTACTTCCGTAAGGTAAATGGCGGCTTGCAAGAGTTGCTAAAAAATCAGCATTCCCCTTTGATTTTGGCGGGTGTTGACTACCTTCTACCAATTTACCAGCAGGCAAATACTTATCCTCACTTGCTAGATGAAGGCATCACTGGCAATCCAGACGAATTAAAAGCTGAGGAATTACACGCCTCAGCCTGGAAGATTGTCCAGCCTTACTTTGAGCAAGCTATGGAGGAAGCTCAAGCACGTTATCAGGGGTTAGCAGGAAGCGGACAAACCGCGGCCAATATTCACGATGTTGTTACCGCCGCATATTACCAGCGAGTTGAATTTTTATTCGTTCCGGTTGGGCAGCAAAAATGGGGGGTATTTGATCCTAATACTGGCAAGATACAAGTACATGGAGAACAAGAGACAGGCGATGAGGACTTGATGGATTTAGCGGCTCTGTATACACTCCTCAACGGTGGTACGGTGTATGCTGTTGAGCCAGAAAAAGTACCAGGAGATGCTCCAATAGTCGCAACGTTACGCTATTGAAGGTTGATACCAACTTTGTTTCATAGTGGCGATCACATTCTTTATACTCGTCAAGTTTTAATAGCGATCGCAATTTTAATCGTCCTACCAGTAGGTAAAGGACTAACGCAGGAAGCGCGAAAATGATTTCAGAACCAATGCTAGAGACGTTGCAATGCAACATCTGGTTGTTAAGATTCATATTACCAATAATCTAACATCCAAAAGTTGGGCTTCCGTATATGATAAGTTTCAGACAAATTTGGCGGCTATTGCAAGAGACTGCTTCAAAATGGCAATTGAATGAAGTGTCTTTGTTAGCCTCATCATTGGCTTATTACACGGTCTTCTCCCTCGCGCCACTGCTGGTAATTGTGATAATGATTGTGGGAGCAATTTTTGGCGAAGCCGCAGCCAAGGAGCAGATTGTAGTTCAATTGACTGGACTATTTGGCGAGCAAGGAGCAGAATTAATCGCCTCGGCGATTTCTAGTATGAGAGCCGATGCTGAAGGTGGAACGTTTCAACTCCTATTTAATCTTGGTTTTTTGGTATTTGGCGCTACAGGAGTTTTTGCCCAAATTCAATATGCACTAGACAGAATTTGGGAGGTAAAGCCTTTGCCAAAACAGCAACTGTTCAACTTCTTGCGTAAGCGCCTGTTGTCATTTGTTATGGTACTGGCGATCGCCTGTGTCTTACTGTTGTCTTTTGTCGGCAATACAGTTTTGACTGCGTTAGTTGATTTTTTGAATAGTTTGGTTGCTGGTTCTGGTTACTTGTGGCAGATTGTCAGCTTGTTAATTTCCTTTGGCATAACTACGGCGATCTTTGCGATTATGTACACTGTTTTACCCGATGTTGAAATTTCCTGGCGCGATACCCTTGTCGGAGCAAGCGTCACTGCAATCTTATTTCTGATCGGTCAGTTTTTGTTTGGGTTATTTTTGAGTCAAACTAATTTTGGCTCTGCCTATGGAGTAGCTGGCTCTTTTGTTATTGTTATTACCTGGATATTTTACGCTGCTCAAATTCTCTTATTGGGGGCAGAGTTTACTAAAGTTTTTGCCAAACAGCGCGGTCGGGCGATCGTGCCATCTCAGTATGCTGTTTCTTTGTCTAACGACGAGCAAGGGCGAACGCTAAAATCTAAACGCCAAGGTATTTCGTTTCGGCAATTTCGTCACCGTAGACCAAGAAACTAAGGCAACTTCTTTTAAAGTTAATTGTCTGTCGTCAAAAGGCGATCGCGTGAAACTGGTAAAACACTTGGCATACGTTTTTCCTCTAATACTGGACGGTATTGCAACCAGGCAAACAAAGCAGCTGTACCGAGAAGGATAAAGGTAATGGTTGCTACTAACTGAACCATGAGGCTATAACGCATAATCTGTTAATTTTGTTAGACAAGATTGTAATGTTCCATGTGGACGTTCATAACAGGCACGTTTAAGTCGTGCAAGGCTGCTTCTACCTGATCCATCATTTTCGGCACTGCACAGATGAAGTAATTACGGGTTGCAGGACGTTTTGGTATATAGCGTTGCAGCAACTCTTTATCAACGTAGCCTGTCTCCCCGGACCAATCTTCTGGTGGTTCTCTAAGCACATGAACGACGGTGAGGTCTAATTTGTCCTTCAAAGCCTCAATTTCTTCGCGATAAGTAATATCTTCCCAAGACTTACTAGCGTAAATCAATAGTAAAGGGCGTTCGTCATCACGTTCAGCTAAGGTAACAAGCATACTCATAATCGGTGTAATCCCTATACCTCCAGCAATCAAGACAAATCCGGCGGTATCTTCATAGCGATCTGTAGTAAAAACTCCGTAGGGACCGTCAAGATAAGCTTTAGTGCCTGGTTTTACGTCTTTGATTGTGTTTGTGAAGTCGCCTACAGCCTTAATGCCGAACTCTATGCGGTCTGGATGGGTAGCGCTAGAAGCTATAGAAAAGGGGTGTTCTCTCATCCGAAACGGCGAGATTTGTAGAGTTATCCAAGCAAATTGACCGGGCTGGAAATTTAGACCTTCATGACTTCTGGGGCGTAAAACTAGATTCCAGACATCGCCTCGTTGGGGAATTACAGCTTCCACCAAATAAGGTTTTTTGAGCATAAACCAGGGCTTAAGCAAGCGGACGTATAGTAGTAGCCACATTGCTGCCGCCGCCATCCCAACCCAGATAATTTGCTTCCAGAAAAGTCCCAGGTAGTTGCTTACACCCAAAGCGTGACCTAAACCGAACCCAACAGCGATCGCTGCCAAGATGCCATGAGCAAGCCGCCAAGGTTCGTAAGGTATCTTCAGGCGTTTTCGCCAAATTGAGGTGACAACAAGAGCAATCAGCGCCAATGTAGCTATTACTGCCGCCCTAGCCCGCCAAGGAGCTTGAAAGAAATTTAATAATTGCAGTGTTTCTGGGTTGTCGATGAACAAAATCAACGGATGGGCAAGGATGAAAAAGAAGGCGACTACTGAGGTGTAGCGATGAAACTGAAGAATTAAATCAATTCCGTAGGAAGCTTCAATGCGGTTGATCCGAGCAGTTAAAGCAAATTGCATTGCCATCATTGCTAACCCAATGAAGCCAAGGGCGACAGAAAATTCTAGCCAAAAACTCCGTTCTGCGCTCGGTGTGGGAGGGTAAAGAAGCAGAATCAGCAGGGGTAAAAGAATAATTATTAAATACACGCCTATCCAAGAAATCCCTATGATTACAGGATTTCTCATTAGTAGACTTTTCATATCGCGATCGCCTCCTAATTTTGCTGCGGTGATGAAACTTGCTTATTAACTTCAGCCCAATTAATTAACAATAGGGCAGCATTACAATCTCAGGGCTGCAAGTAGGTTAAAAAGTAGGGAATTAATAATGCTTAAAGCGATCGCACCAATCAAAGCACTCCAAAGTCCGTAACGCAAGCGAAATCCTGGTACTATTGCCGCCGCTAATCCAAAGATAATTGCATTCAACACAAATAGAAATAGCCCAAACGTTATAAAAATCAAGGGAAAAGTAAAAAATCCAAGTATCGGTCGTAATATTGCATTCAAAATTCCAAATACTACGGCTGATATTGCTGCTTTACCAAAACTGTCAATTTCTACCCCGATCGGTAATCTAGAAATAATCAAAAAGCTGATCGTAGTAACTAACCAAGAAACAAGCAGTCCAATCATGGCAAAAACTCCCAATAATCACTATTTGGTTTCGCTAAATCAATTTCTATTTCTAGTGTTAACGACAAATGTTACTAAAAAGTGATAGCACCTAATTAAGTTCTTGGCATTAACGCTTTATCTCACTTAAAAATATTCATATTTAAATTTAAGGCATCTACTAAAAGTTAGAACTTGGTGAAGGTTCTCGTCTAACTTCTTCAACTTCACCAACTTCAAAAATTAAGGTAAATTTTTGACCTATTTCTTTTTCTAAAAATTCTTCTAAAAGTGTCACTTGTCTTGGAGTTACAGATTCTTTAGTCCGAATATTCAAACGGACTTGGGGCGGGTTAGTCAACCAATTGACATCACTATTAAGTAATACCATCCGTTGCAAAGTAATAGTTCGATTCAGTAGTGCTTCTCTTAGACTAGCTTCAAGCTGAGATTGTCTAATTAATCTAAAAAATCCTGCCCCCAAAGGAACCATTAGTATGCTAGTTAAAGCCAGCGTCCAAAGGAGGGCTTTACGCGCGCGTCTTACTGAAGTGCAACCCGTTATCAAAAATGTCAGCATACAAGAAAGAGTAATGCCTAACAAATTAGTCAAATAAAGGAGAGTTGCACCGAGACTAAGCGACCAATTAGCTTGGGCTAAACCCAAACCAACAACACAAATTGGCGGCATGAGAGCAACAGAGATCGCCGTTCCTGCTAAACTTTCAGAAATCTTCGGTTGAACTTTAGCAAAACCACTAATTCCCCCGGCAGCAATGGCAATTCCTAAGTCTAGTAAAGTAGGTTGCGAACGGCTGATAATCTCGCTACCAAAGGCTGGAAATCTTACCAGATACCCGACAAAAAAAGCTAAAGCAATTGAGAGAAGGGTTCCCACTAATATTGCTATTAAACCTTTACGAAAGAGGAGAACATTGCCTTCTAACGCTCCAAAGGCTAATCCCCGAATTGGCAACATCAACGGCGCAATAATCATCGCCCCGATAATTACCGCCGCACTATTAGAAATCAGCCCTAATGTAGCAATTACACAGGAACCTAAAATTAACACAAGGTAAGTAATACTTATGGTTGATTCTTCTACCAATCCCCGGCGCATTTCCTCTACTTGCTGTGGCGGATTTTTTTTGGTTTTGAACTCATTAAACCGATAGCGTATATTGTTTATGTTTAACAAACTGCTATTCCTTGTGTTTTGATTGACAGAAGGCAGAGGATGTAGAAGAAAAAAGGTAGCTCAATACCATATACCAAATTGATAAAAATTTGCTTTTTGGCGATCGCGTGTAAGCTTTACTAGCAAAATCTCAGGCTCTATTTCTTCTTGCTAAACGCCGTTGCCTTGAATTAGTAGTTATGCTGCCTAAAAAATGCAGAACATTGCCCACCGTGCTATCAACGCGAGTTTGCGATGAGCTACTTAGGTTGCGTAAGCCGTGTAAATCAAGGAAGCTAAATCCTACTTTGGAGAAGAAGGGAATTAGGCAAAATAGAAACGTATCAACGGTTTGATTGAAAACCCCAAACCCAGAAGGACCAAGAATCCACACCGTTGGATAGCAAATCCACAATACTGTAAAATAGGTAGCCATCTTATCATAAAAGCTTGATAGTTCTGCTCCTTGGCTTCTAGTTTTGGCGCGTAAAGCTCCCCAAATACCTCCTAAAACAACCAAAAAGGCAACGACACCGTTGATATACCACAAGTATCTAACCCAAGGTACTACCGATAGATCGGCAACTAAGCCACAAATAACAACAATTACCTGTGTACCCATCAAAGACGCAATTAATGTCCAGTCTTTTTTTTGCAGATGGTGCATTGCTGTCCAGGATAAGGCTAGTAGCAACAATGGTGTAGTTACAACCCAGTCTAGGTAGCGGGCAAAATGGGCAATTTGACCTGCTACTTCAATTTTTCCCTGCTCCAAATCCCCATGGGGTACAGTCATTGATAGATAAGCTAGACCTGACCATATAGGGATAAAGGCGGCAACTAAGTATTCATATCGGGGAACGCCGCGAGGATTTCTGCCTAGGGATATAAAGTAAATAGCGCCGATCACCATTCCAGTAATGTAGAGCCAATGAAATAGAGTCTGCAAATCCATGAATTACCTCGCCATTGGTTCAAGAGTGGATATTTAGATAACAAAAATCAAGCCTAATTACAAATAAAAGCTGATAACTGGAGCCTTTATGTTTAATTCATCTTTCCAAATAAATCATCAGTACAATTCAACTTCCATCTAGCTACAGAGTGACTTGGAGATAAAGTTAGCTTGTATAGCTGAAATACTAATAAAAAGTTTTGAGCGATCGCTTTATAACCTTGAATTTTCTAACGTTTATTAGCCAAATCGCTGCAACAGCATTACTTTTTGAGTTCTTGTATAGATTTTAAGTTGCTATAAGTAAAGCAATAGAAAGCATAAAACATTTCTCGAACGCTACAAGCTAAAGTTTAATATTTCGCCTTACTCAATACTTCTATTTCTAATATTGAGCGTAAAAGTGATTAAAAAATGACAGCTTTTATCACTTTCTAGTCACATTTGTATCCAAAACTAAATTTAGATGGATTTCATATGCGCATAACACTATCGAATCCGCTTTAGTTGTAGGAGTGCCTTACCTTACCGTCTCGGAGCAAACAACATGACAGCAACCGCAGCCAAAAACTTGCTGGAATATCAATGGCATTCTCTGCCTGTAGAGGAAGTCACTCGACATTTAGACAGCAATTTGGAATCGGGATTAACTTCTAAGGAGGCGGTACAGCGCCAGCAGCGTTTTGGCACTAACGAAATCAAGAGTAAACCAGGGAAAAGCCCTTGGCTGCGATTTATCCTGCAATTTAACCAGCCCTTGCTGTACATATTGCTGATAGCTGGGGCAATTAAGGCATTACTTGGTTCGTGGGCAAATGCGTGGGTAATTTGGGGTGTTACAGTCATTAATGCCATTATCGGTTACGTTCAAGAAGCAAAAGCGGAAAGTGCGATCGCTGCCTTAGCTTCCTCTGTTACTACCGACGCAAATATCATTCGTAACGGGCAAAAAGTACGAGTTGCTTCTACGGAGTTAGTACCGGGCGATATAGTGCTACTCGCTTCTGGAGACAAAGTACCAGGAGATTTGCGCCTGATTAAAGTCCGTAACTTACAAGTCAATGAATCAGCACTTACTGGTGAATCGATTGCTGTAGAAAAGAACACTCTACCGCTCAATCCAGACGCACCGCTAGCAGAGCGCATTAATATGGCTTATGCTGGCAGCTTTGTGACGTTTGGGACTGGTAGTGGCATTGTTGTTGCCACGGGAGATGCTACAGAAACCGGAAGGATATCTCAGTTAATAGACCAGCAAACCAATCTGACAACGCCACTAACCCGGAAATTTGATAAATTCAGTCGCAAGTTGTTATACGTCATTTTAGGGGTAGCCGCCTTCACTTTTGCAGTGGGGCTGGGTTACGGCAACTCTTGGGTAGCAATGTTTGAGGCGGCGGTGGCTTTGGCTGTGAGTGCAATTCCTGAAGGATTACCAGCCGTAGTAACAGTGACGCTGGCGATTGGCGTATCTCGGATGGCTCGTCGTCATGCAATTGTGCGCAAGTTACCAGCCGTCGAAACCTTGGGCGGTGCTACGGTTATTTGTTCTGATAAAACTGGAACATTGACAGAAAATCAGATGACGGTACAAGCGATTTATGCAGGAGGCGATCGCTATACAGTCACAGGTAGCGGTTATGCAGGTGAAGGGGAAATTTTAGTTGATGACGAGTCAGTTCACTTAAATCAGCATCCTACGTTGCAGGAATGCCTTATAGCTGGGTTGTTGTGCAATGACTCGCGTTTGGAAGTTGAAAGTGGTCAAGCTGTCGTAATCGGCGATCCAACGGAAGGAGCTTTGCTGGCGGTGGCTCAAAAAGCAGGATTTACCGACAGCAGCGTAGAAAGGGAGTCACGCAGGCTAGATGTCATCCCTTTTGAATCTGAGTTTCAGTACATGGCAACTTTGCACGAGAGACTTAATAAAGAATCTTTTTTGAGGACTATCTATGTTAAAGGCTCAGTAGAGGCAATCCTGGCGCGTTGCGAACAGATGTTGGATGCGGAAGGAAATACTACTGAGGTAAATCAAAAAACCGTGCATCAGGAAGTTGATAGCATGGCACAGCAGGGGCTACGGGTACTAGCGTTTGCTAAAAAATCTGTGCTAGCCCAGCAAGATTCTTTAGAGCATGAGGATATTGAAACGGGTTTAATATTCTTGGGGTTGCAAGGGATGATCGATCCGCCGCGCCCCGAAGCGATCGCCGCAGTCCAAGCTTGTCAACGAGCGGGAATCAAGGTGAAGATGATTACTGGAGATCATGCTGTCACCGCCGCCGCGATCGCGTCTCGCATGGGATTTAACAACAATGGAGAAGTTTTAGCTTTCACGGGGCTTGAACTTAGCCAAATGCCGCCAAATGAACTGGCAACGGCGGTAGAAGATGGGGTAGTGTTTGCCCGTGTCGCCCCAGAACAAAAACTCCGCATCGTCGAAGCTTTACAGTCCAAAGGCGAAATTGTGGCAATGACTGGAGACGGAGTTAATGATGCACCTGCGCTTAGACAAGCAGATATTGGCATTGCGATGGGGAAATCGGGTACAGAGGTAGCTAAAGAAGCCGCCGACACGATCTTGACTGATGATAACTTTGCTTCTATTGAAGCTGCGGTTGAAGAAGGTCGTACAGTTTACCGCAATCTACTCAAAGCGATCGCTTTCATTCTCCCTGTAAACGGTGGGGAGTCGATGACAATTTTGATTAGCGTACTGTTGGCAAGAGCCTTGCCCATCCTATCATTACAAGTTCTGTGGCTAAACATGGTCAATTCAATCGCCATGACCGTACCGTTAGCCTTTGAGCCAAAATCCAAGCGGGAGATGGAATATCCTCCACGCAACCCCAATGAACCTTTACTATCAGGCAATTTATTAAAGCGTATTTTGATTATCTCTGCGTTTAACTGGATTGCGATCTTTGGTGTATTTGAATGGGTGCAACAAACTACGGGAAATGTCGATTTAGCTCGCACAATGGCAATTCAATCTTTAGTAGCAGGAAGAATTTTTTATCTTTTGAGCATTAGCCACTTAGGAAGTGCGTTCATAGATAAACTTCAAGGAAAAAGAGTAACAATCAGAACAAGTCCAGCCATTGGAATTGGTATTATCTGTGCTGTAATTTTACAGGTGCTTTTCAGTCAGTGGGATTTCATGAACAATCTGTTTTACACAACGCCATTGAACTTAAATCAATGGTTGATATGTCTGCTTGTGGGTTTACCAATGATTCCAGTATCTGCTTTGGTCAATCGCTTAGATCCTCCTAACTGAGTAGTTTAAAAAAGAGGGAAATAAAATGAATAATAAACTATTAAAAAAATCTGAAACAGCAGAAAGAGATTTTAATCGATTAAATCTCATTGAGGTAAGCCCAATTGAAGAAAAAACCGATGTAAAAAAGCAAGATGAGCCAATAGTAGCTAATGGTGAAATGCTTTTAATTCCTATTTATTTTTTAGTATTTACTGTATTGCTAATGGTTCTCAAATCATTTAAATCCTATAAAACTGGAAAAAATCAGCTTTCTACTTTCAACCGTTCAAATCAAATTCCTTGTAAAAATTGTCGATTCTTCAACCATAACTATTATCTCAAATGTGCGGTACATCCAGACACTGCTTTAAAATCAGAAGCAGTTAATTGTCATGACTATTATCCTCAAAATAATATTCCTGATTAAATGAATCTTTGCCTACTTATTTAATGTAGGTTCGCTCTAAGCTACATTCTATAGTCTAAAGCTATTTTTTGAAGTTTAAATCAATTAGCTATTTTATTGACAACTATACAGTAAAAAATGTTTTATTGAATAGTCTTTGATTCATAAAATATAGCTATTTTTATATCTATTACTATTTGATTTAAATTAACTCCTGTCATTTATAACTACTACTAATATTAAACACGGTAGCCTCTAAGAGCGTTATTTATGAATCAGGCAATATTCCTACAAACTTTGAATATTAAGAGCTAAATACCCTGTGAAAGTTGGTAAATGGATTGGCTTACTAGCCTCAATTATTTCGATCTATATCCTTTGGCAGATCCGGGAACTACTTTTGCTTTTATTTACAGCAGTGGTATTAGCAACAGCAATAAATCAGCTTGTTCAACAATTTCAAAAACTACGTATTAAGCGTTCTTTGGCTGTTCTTTTGAGTGTTATTGCTTCCCTTGCCCTTTCAATTATCTTTTTGTTGCTGATCGTGCCACCTTTTGTTGAGCAATTTCAAGACCTTGTAGAACTTTTCCCCAGTGGATTGATCCGGACTCAACAGTGGCTGAATCTTTTGGCGGAGCGCCTTTTGGGATGGTATCCAGATTTACCTGATATAGATGTTTTAATTGAGCAAATAATCCAACAAATTCAACCTTTAGCCAATCAGTTAGTTAGAAACAGTTTTGATTTTTTATTTTTACCTATCAACGTTATCTTGCAACTCCTTTTAGTATTGGTTATCACCCTCATGCTTCTAGCCAACCCCCAACCATATCGGCAAGGATTTGTAAAACTATTTCCTTCTTTTTACCGTAAACGAGTTGATGAAATTCTCAAGCTTTGTGAGTCAGGTTTAAAGAATTGGACAGTGGGTACTTTAATAGAAATGGTATTTATTGCGGCTTTGAGTGGTATAGGCTTATGGATTTTGCAAGTACCCCTAGCTCTAGCCCATGCCATCTTAGCTGGGGTACTCAACGTTATTCCCAATATTGGACCAACCTTGAGTGTGGTACTACCAATGGCGATCGCTCTAATAGATGCTCCTTGGAAAGCAATTGCAGTTTTAATTTTGTACCTTGTAATTCAAAATATTGAAAGCTATTGGTTAACCCCTACCGTCATGGCACATCAGGTATCGCTATTACCTGCGATCACTCTTACGGCTCAAATATTCTTTACCAGCTTTTTTGGTTTTTTAGGATTATTGTTAGCTCTACCACTAACTGTAGTTACCAAGATATGGTTAGAGGAGGTAGTGATTAAAGATATTATGGATAAGTGGAATCATACCCCTTTATAAAATCCTAACAAGGTATACTTGCTTTAGTATCTGGCAAGCGTCTAAGTTCCGTAGATCCAGCCGGAGCGGGGGTAGAGCGTGGAGTTGCAGAAGGTGTTGACGATTGAGCTTTAGCTACAGGCTGATTTAAAAAGCTATAGGCAGTTGTCATTGATAAAAATACAGCAATTGCTGTCCAAGGTTTTAATGGATTTGAAATTTTTTTATTCATTTTCTACTTTTCATTATTTGATGAATTAGCATGGATTTATTCGTTTTAGGATAAATGCTTATAGACATTATTATTTAAGATCTATATTTAGTTATCTAACACAAGAAAGAACATTTTTTGATTCAAGTTTTTACTTAAAATTAGTAAGTCATAATTTATTTTTTATGGCTCTTACTAGCGTAGATTAATTGTGCAACTAAACCAGTCCAACCAGTTTGATGATTAGCACCAAGACCTGCGCCATTATCGCCATTAAAATGCTCGTAAAAAAGTAACAATTCGCGCCAATTAGGATCATTTTGAAACTTCTCTACTTTTCCATGTACTGGTCTTTGACCTTGGGAGTTTTGTAGAAAAAGTTGCTGCAATCTTTGCGATAACTCTGTTGCAACTTCTGCTAAATTCATTTGTTTACCAGAACCTGTTGGGCATTCAACTTTAAAATCATCGCCTAAGTAGTCATGAAACTTTTGCAGCGATTCAATAATTAAATAATTTACAGGGAACCAAATAGGACCGCGCCAATTTGAATTGCCGCCAAACATTCCAGTTGTAGATTCGCCTGGTTCGTACTGCACCCGATGTTGATATCCATCTACTGTAAAAGTATATGGATGTGCTTCATGGAACTTGGAAACAGAACGAATGCCATAGGGACTCAAAAATTCTGCTTCGTCTAGCATTTTGTGCAGGATTTTTCGTAATTTTTCAGGATTAACAATAGCAAGTAATCTACATTCTCCTGCACCATTTTCCATACAAGCAATATTGCGCGTCAGGTGAGGGCGATTATTAATAAACCACTCAAACCGCTTTTTAAAACCTGGAAAAGCATCAATAATTTCTGCTTCTAAGGTTTCTACAGCAAAAAGCGGGATAAGTCCTACCATGGAACGGACTTTTAAATGCAAGCGCTCGCCATGGGGTAAATGCAGGACATCGTAATAAAAACTATCAGCTTCATCCCACAAATTCAAATGGGTATCACCGATATGATTCATGGCATCAGCAATATGCAAAAAGTGTTCAAAAAATTTGCTGGCAATATCTTCGTAAGGCGGATTATCTTTCGCTAATTCTAAAGCGATCGCCAGCATACTCAAACAATACATTGCCATCCAGCTTGTACCGTCTGATTGCTCGATATATCCACCCGTTGGTAATTTGGCACTGCGATCGAAAATGCCGATATTGTCCAAACCCAAAAAACCACCTTGAAAGACATTATTTCCGTCTATGTCTTTACGGTTCACCCACCAAGTAAAGTTGAGGAGTAATTTTTGAAAGACACGCTCTAGAAAATCTGTATCAGCGCGACCGTACATCTGTTTTTCTATTTGATAAACGCGCCATGTTGCCCAAGCTTCCACTGGGGGATTGACATCGCTAAAATGCCATTCATAGGCTGGAATTTGCCCGTTGGGGTGCATATACCATTCCCGCGTCAACCTATCTAATTGGCGTTTGGCAAAATCAGGGTCAATGGTCGCTAGAGGAACTGTATGAAAAGCTAAATCCCAGGCAGCAAACCAGGGAAATTCCCATTTATCAGGCATAGAAAGAATGTCATCGTTAAATAAATGCGTCCACTCTGCATTTCTGGCGTATTTACGTTGCGGTGGTGGTTGATTTGGATCTCCTTTTAGCCAATCTTCCACAACGTAGTGATAAAACTGCTTAGTCCACAACATTCCTGCAAAGGCTTGTCTTTGGACGTTTTGAGCATCGGCTGATATTGAAGTAGGCGTAATCCGCTGATAAAATTCATCTGCTTCTGATGAGCGCATCTGTAAGATTGAATCAAAATCAGCAAATGGTTGAGTTAATTTGCCAAGGTCGCTAAGTCGGAGGCGGACTACTTTTTCTTGTCCTGCACCAATATTTAATGAGTAATGACAGGCGGCTTTGGTCCCTACTTGCTGCGGATTGATAGCTTCTTGATTGCCATGAATAACATAGTCGTTAATTCCATCTTTGACATAAGCAGAACTATTATTGACTCCAAATAATTTTTGCTGGTTAGTCTCATTTTCTGTAAATAGCAACTTACAAGGGTCTTGAAAATACAACCATCTGCTGCCCAAAGTTGGATGAGAAGCTTCAACAGCGCCAGCTATATCATCAGATTGCATTACCTTCAGATAAGGCTTTTCCTGACCTTCCTCCCAAGACCAAGTATTGCGAAACCAAAGTGTAGGCAATAGATGAAGAGTTTTTTGTTCAGAACTGCGATTGATAATTGTAATTTGAATATAAATGTCTTCAGGGGAGTTTTTTGCATACTCTACAAATACATCAAAATAGCGATCGCCCTCAAAAATCCCTGTATCGATCAATTCATACTCTGGATCTGCGTAGCCTCGACGCTGATTTTCGGCAACTATATCGGAGTAAGGAAAGGCAGCTTGGGGATATTTGTAGAGATACTTCATGTAGGCATGACTGGGAGTATTGTCTAGATAGAAGTAGCATTCTTTGACATCTTCTGCGTGATTGCCTTCAGGTCCGCTTAAACCAAATAGCCTTTCTTTGAGAATGGGGTCTGCACCATTCCACAGCGCGATCGCAAAACATAGTCTTTGGTGATTGTCAGAGATGCCAGCAATTCCATCTTCACCCCAGCGATAGGCGCGACTACGGGCGTGGTCGTGGGGAAAATAGTCCCAAGCTGTACCGTAAGGGCTATAATCTTCGCGGACTGTCCCCCATTGTCGTTCGCTTAAATAAGGTCCCCATCTGCGCCAGTAAGCGGTGCGATCGCGATTTTCTTGTAATCTTTTTTCTTCTGCGGTCATGGTGGTTTAAATGTAAACAGCAAAAATAATTTCGTTAGTTGAAGACAACCCATTAGCAGGGTTTTGGCGTGCCGCCGAACAAGATGAAGGTTTGCTGGGGCAAGTGTTTATCAACATTCGCAATTTCTGGCAAATGGCGCTATTATCTGCCGACGATCGCGATGATCCGACCTACAACTGGGGTATTGCGGTAGGGATGATCGACCGGATGCAAGCCAAACAGCCGATTCGCGATCGCGATCGACCCCTGAAGCTGATTTTGATTGGCACCAGACTTTGAACGAGATCAGGCTGACCAAGCTTCCCGGAAGTCGGCATAAAGTGTTAGCCCACCATCAATAAACAGCGTTTGTCCAGTGATATAGGCGGCTTCCTCAGAGGCGAGGAAGGCAACGGCTGCTGCCATTTCTTCTGATGTACCTGCCCGCCCCATTGGGATGTGGCTTTCCACGATCGCTTTTTGTGCTGGATCGTCTGTCCAGCTTTCGTTAATCGGTGTAATTGTCGCTCCTGGAGCAATGCCGTTGACGCGGATACCCCGGTTTGCGTATTCCAACGCCAGGGTTTTAGTTAGATTTCCCATGCCGCCTTTGCTGATGGAGTAACTGACATACATGGGGCGAGGAATAATTTCGTGGACGCTAGAAATATTGATAATCGTGCCAGCGCGCCCCTGCGCTAACAGATGCTTAATAGTTTCTCGCGCACACAGATAAGCACCGCGCAAATTGACAGCAATAACGCGATCAAATTCATCGGTTGACCCTTCATGGGAAGCGCTTTCTGTTTGAATTCCAGCATTATTTATCAAAATATCTAGGTTGCCAAACTTCTCAATGACCGCATTCACCATGCGCAGGATGTCTTCTTCTTTGGAGACATCACCCTGAATGAGTAGCGTTTCAACTCCACACTCGGCTGCTTGTCCGCAGGCTTTTTGCATCGCCAGTTCTTCCGTATCTTCTGCCTCCTCTACGCTTTTACGATAGTTGATGGCTATATTACAGCCTTCTTGAGCGAGGCGGATGGCGATCGCTTGCCCAATGCCTGAACTCGCTCCGGTAATCAGCGCTGTTTTTCCTTGCAGTCCTTTCATAAGTAATCTTCTTCAGCAATTGAGTGGGTGTAGTTTGATCTGAAAGCTGCTGTCACCTGACCTTTGCTTCGTCAAGAATGCTTTCCAACTTAAAGAAATCTCTTAACTAGAATTTCTAGTCAACTATCTTCAGCATCAAATAGAAACTGGAGGCATTGCTTTGAATTGGCAATACCAACACCGCAGTTATCAATATCGCTGTAAGAAGCTTTTTGGATTGCCATTGCGGTGTCTTCTACGTCCTCTATACTTTGGCGATAGTTGCATCCTTCTTGAGCAAGTCGGATCGCGGGGGCGCAAGCGCCCCCGGTTACGGGCTTCGCTTGTCCAATCCCAGAAGTCACTGCAATTAAAGCATTTTTGCCTTTCAATCCTTTGATTTTGATTTTCCTGCATCGCTTTTGGCTACTTTTCAGGATATACAGCAAAGGCAGTTACCAAGCTTCATAGCGAAGTTGGGATGCACTCCTGAACACGGTTGTTACTAGGACGGGTTGGGGACAACCCAGTAATAAATAGTGCTGCCAGCTACCTGCTCTACCCGTTCTGGCTTCCAATCTCCCATATCAAAAGCATGAGAGACAATGCGCGTACCAGGTTTGAGTTTGAGCAACTGAGGGCGGAGCTTCAAATTGACTTGAGGTAGTAGGTAGAGGGTAACTACCGTAGCCTCGCTTAAATCGGTCTGGAACAGGTCTTGCTGACGAAACTCTACCAGATCATCAGTCACGCCAGCTTGCTGAGCATTGGTATTTGCCTCTGCAACCCGCTCTGGATTAATATCTATACCCACACCCCGCGTACCGTACTTTTGGGCGGCGGTAATGACGATTCTGCCATCGCCACTACCAAGGTCATACAAAACATCGTTTTTGTTGACTTTGGCAATGGTAAGCATTCGGTCTACAACGGTTTGCGGGGTAGGTACGTAAGGTACATCAAGTTCACGTTGGGGAGATTGAACGCTGGTAGACGAAGTTGTTGCTGGGCTTTGGGTATCGAACTGGCGTTGAGCCGTGCATCCGGCGATCGCTAAACTACCAATACTTGCACCTGTAATCAGCAATTTCAGGAGTTTACGTAGTTGCATATTGTTTTACCCTCTACAAAGACGGTGCTAGATTAGGAGCCTGGGGGGTTTTGTGATGGGATGGGGCGGGCGCTGGGCGCTGGTTTGGGGCGCTTGCCCTTGGGACTGCCAGCCCAAGGCGGCGAACCTTCCGCAGAACGAATTTCAATTGTAGAACCGTTAGCGCAGTTAATTGCAAAGGCATCAAATTCGCCACTTTCTTACTTATTTCGCCTGTAACGGTAACTTCTTCGCCAGGTCTGATGTCAATTTGCCGCCACCAACGAGGTCCAGCATCGACAATAATTTGCCCTGTACCATCGTTGAGTGTAAAGTCGTTACCTACCACACTGACGACTTTGCCAGAAATAGTAGTGCCTCTAGCACGTTGTTGCAACTCGCCAATTCCAGTTCTAGTTTGTGCTTCTACCAAAACCGGAAAAGTAGGAATTGCGATCGCAGCTAAGGTTAAGCAGACAAATAAGCGCTGCATAATTACCGATCTTCAAATATTTACTACTTGTTTCAGTATCAAAAGTAAAAGTGATAAGAATATGACAGCAATTCTAGAGCAATGAGAAATTGTAGCCTGCATCAATAATTAGCCTGACGTTAAGGCGACCAAAGAAACCAGCATGGACTGCACCAGTAGCTGTAAATTGATCAGCTATAGGCACATCTACCCCAGCCGTCAGTAATGAACCAACATCGCTGTTGCTACCAGTAGGGAGCCGCCGTAACTTAGCCTGCAACCGCATCTCTTTGGCGAAAATTAAAGTCATAAGTAACAGGCACGAGAAAAGTAGTGTCGTTACCAATTACTACGGTTGGGCGTGCTGATATTGTCTCTGTAAAGCAAATTTTGCTAATGACAGTGAAGTTTCTTACCCCCAAAGCTTTTCCGCCACAAGAAAACCCAATGCTCCCGGCTACGCCAACATAGCAAGAACCGCCACGAGTTGCCCTACCTGGTTAAACGCTAGGTGAAGGCTCGGTAGGGATTTGAGCTACTTCATTTGCTTGCGTGCCGCTAAGATCGGCAGCAGTTGGGGTTTGGGCTTGAACCGAATGTCCAGTAGCGATCGCGCTTAGAGTAATAACACTGAAAACAACAAAAGTCTGCGGATAAAATTTGGTATTCATAGGCATCTCCTGCGTGAAATATAGAGTAAAAATTAGCTAGCACAAAAATTATTTGGACAACAAGCTTTGTCGCCAGCAATTGATGTTTGAGAAATAATTTCAGTGCTTGTGTCTCAGCAGAAATTAACAAACTTATCGCCTAAAAGGAAAATGAAAATTGGCGAGTTTGGCTAGCAGCCAAAACTCCTTCAGTTGAAACTACAATTGTAAAACTCGCTTTGCCAGCCACAGATAAATTGAAACTCCTAAAACGTCAACCACAGAGGTAATAAACGGAGCAGACATCAAAGCTGGATCTAAACCAAGTTTATGAAATAAAAAAGGTAGTGCTGAACCGGATACAGAAGCTAAAATTGCGATCGCGACTAGACTAATTCCCACTACTACTGCTACAGCTAAATTGCCTTGGAGAAAGTAAGCCCAAACAATTACTACTAGCCCTAAAGCTATCCCCAACAATACTCCCACAATTGTCTCGCGGGCGATCGCTGCTAAAGCTTTTTTGAGTTTAACTTCTTTGAGATGCAAAGCACGAATTACCACCGTTGAAGATTGCGCCCCTACATTACCGCCAGTATCAATCAGCAACGGAATAAATGCAGCTAAGGCAACAACCTGTTCTAAAATATCTTCTTGATCTGCGATTACAGCGGCGGTAGCACTATTAGCAATTAGGAGGACGAACAGCCACACAACCCGTTTTTGAGCAACTTTAAATAAGTTAGTGGTTTGGAAGTATTTATCGCCCCCAGACTGCACGCCACCTAGAGTATAAATATCTTCTGTTGTTTCTTGTTCCAAAATATCAAGGACATCATCAACGGTAATAATCCCCACTAGACGCTGCTCAGTATCTACTACTGGTACTGCCCCAAAATCGTAGTCCTGAACGACTCTGGCGACTTCTTCTTGGTCTGTATTCGTATAGACAAATATGGTATCACCTCTACCAATTTCACTAACTATTTGCTCTGACTGGGCAGTGAATAAAGAGCGTAAAGTGAGGACACCAGTAAGGTGACCAGAGGCATCGGTAATATATAAGTAGTAAATATTTTCTGTAACATTTGCCAAACGGCGAACCCGATCCAAGGATTGGGCAACCGTAAAGTTTTCTTTGAGCGAAATATACTCTGGGGTCATAATTCGCCCAGCAGTGCCAGGTTGATAACCTAATAGCAAGGTAGTAGCTTGGCGTTCTGTGGGGCTGAGTTGATCGATTAAGCGGCGGACGACCTTAGCAGGCAACTCATCAAATAGCCGCGCTCGATCGTCTGGCGACATTTTATCTACAATGTCTTGGACATCTTGATGCTTAAATTCTTCAAGCAGTGCTTGCTGTACTTCAGAATTGAGATATTCATAAACTTGGATTGCCTCATCTTTAGCAAGTAAGCGAAAAGCGATCGCTTGCTTTGCTGCGGGTAACTCTGTAACAATCGCGGCAATGTCTACAGGCTGTACGGGTACTAGCAGAGCTTTAGCTCCCAAAAAGTTCTGTTGCTCTAGTAGTGTCAGAAGTTGCAATTGTACTAACTCTCGCAGTTCTTGCCGAGAAACAGCCGAGCGGCGTGCAGAGGAATATTGGTTCACAACGAAGAGGACCCCCTTATACCAGTTTAAAAGCGGGATTTTTGCTAACTGTTGCCAGTATTAGCAATAAATATGATGAGAAAATTACATCAAGGCTCTATCAGTTCAATTTTTGAGCGGCAATTTGATTTGAAAAGTTGAACCCTGTCCGGCTGTGCTAGTAACGCTAATTTCGCCGCCATGAACTTGAGCTATTTGCTGGGCGATCGCTAACCCCAAACCAAAACCGCCAGTTTTACGCGATCGCTTTTTGTCTACTCGATAAAAGCGCTCAAAAATATAAGGTAAATCTTGGGGAGGAATGCCAATACCGCTATCTTTGACTTGAATTATTGCCAAGGGCGATCGCACCAAAAGGCATAAATCTACAGTGCCGCCAGCAGGAGTATATTTGCAAGCATTATTAAGCAGGTTGATTACAGCTTGATGCAGTAACTCTAAATTACCTTCTACCTTGACAAATTGTGGTGGCAAATCAAAGGTAAAACTTAAGTGCTTTTCTGAAGCTTGGGCGACGTAGCTATCTGCAATATCCTTTAAAGCGATTGTCAAATCGATGTCTTGCAAAAATTCCTTAGCTAAGGTTTCTTCGTACCGAGCTAAAAATAATAGCTGCCCGATTAGAGTATCCATTGATTTGGCAACTTTAACAATCTTCTCAAAGCGGAAAATCTGACTAGAGCGATCGCTTGACTTGGAAATTATCCCTACTTGGGCATTGCTCACTACCGCCGATAGGGGGGCGCGTAATTCATGGGAAGCATCCGCCGTAAAGCGTTGCAGGCGATCGTAGGACTGATGAATCGGTTGCATTGCTAGTCCTCCTAAAAACCAACCAGCTATGCCTATAAATCCCAGAGTTACTGGTACTGCTAACAGCAAAATTATTCTTAACTGGGCTAAATTCTGTTGAGCAGATGTTAACGAGATGGCAACTTGCAAGTATCCAATCAATAAGCCATCGTCGTAGACGGGCAAAGTAACCTGACGCAGCCAAACAGCGTTAGTGCTTATCGTCCCAAATCCCGGCGCTACTGATAGCTGCGCTGCGGGGGTAGCCCCGAAAAATTGGACTAATTGGTTTTGCTCGTCGTACCAACGCGCGTAAACAATTTCTGTACCGATAGGTGGAGCGTTAATCCCCACAAGCGGTACATTTTCCAAACTTACTTGTTTGTTTGACCGATCGTATTTGGCGTTTA
Source organism: Aliterella sp. E5.1 (assembly GCF_057473825.1). Classification (NCBI taxonomy): domain Bacteria; kingdom Bacillati; phylum Cyanobacteriota; class Cyanophyceae; order Chroococcidiopsidales; family Aliterellaceae; genus Aliterella; species Aliterella sp. E5.1. Next base: position 43,027 of record NZ_JBYCCV010000017.1, on the reverse strand, counting down.
CCGCCATCACTCTAGTTTTTTTGTAAAGTAAGCGATCGCTTTCTTCTAATTCATCCAAGATTGCCAGGTAGTAAATTGCGCCTGCAAAAATAACCAAAATACTCCCCATCGTTAGAACAAACCATAAAGCTAGATCGATGCGACTGCGAGTAAATTGGCGATTAAACATAGCTAAATAGAAGAAAGGGAATAAGCTAATTAATTATTAAGCGAAGTCTTAACAACTAACCTCCAATTTCTCATGTATGACAGGTTTGAGACGATAGCCCATACCATATATAGTTTCAATCCAATCTGCTGCATCAACTAATTGCAAGCGTTGCCGCAACCGCCGCATGAGGGCGCTTACCGCATTGCTCTCTGGTTCGTTGCCCCATTCCCACAAAGCTTGCTCAATTTGGTCGCGGGTTAAAACTTGATTGGGGTGACGCAAAAAGTATTCTAATAAATTAAATTCTCGTGGTGCTAATTCTACCGTCGCCTGTCCGCGCGTCACTGTGAGACTATTTAAACACAGTTGCAGGTCTGCCACTTGCAGTATATCTCCTTGCCAAAGAAGCGATCGCCTCCCCAATGCTCTTACTCGCGCCAATAGTTCTAAAACATCGGTGGGTTTAACTAAATAATCATCTGCTCCCGCATCCAAGCCGACAATTTTATCTGGGGTAGTATCTTTGGCAGTCAGCATTAGTACAGGTGCAGTTTTGCCCGCTTGTCTGTATTGGCGGCAGATTGCCACCCCGCTAACTTCGGGCAATAACCAATCTAGAATCAATAAATCGTAGTTTTTTTGAGACAGCAACCATTGCGCTGTTTCCCCATCCTCGATCCCATCTACAATATGCCCTGCTTCGCTTAAGGCTGTATGCAGAGGCTCTAGTTGTTCTATATCGTCTTCTACTAACAAAATTCTCATAAGATATGCTCTTAAAGGTTTTTTGATAAAAATTGCTTGACTTAGTAATAAGAGTAGAAAAACTTATGTAGACGCATATCTTCCACCAGTTAGATTCTAATTTCGTGGATTTTTGTAAAGTATGGGTAGAAACCCAAAAATCGGGTCTAATTACCTATGTTTTTATCTTCCTGGTTGGTCAAGTCGCCTAGTTTGAGCCTGCGTTTTTTGTTACCACTACCGCTACTGTTGATTGCTTTTGGGCTTGGTGGCGAATACCTTACCAATCAGGTACTAAATCGGTCTTATGTTGCTTTAGATAAGTTGCAAGCAGAAAATCCGCATCCACAAGTGCAATTAGCTGTGGAAGCGATCGTAACTAAACTTGAAATTGAGCAAGAGCAAGAGTTTACGCAAGTTGAAGTCTGCACGGCAAACTCTGTAATTCAAAAACTAGAATTTGAGTTTGTCAGGGCAAACTCAAATACAGCAAAAGCTATGCTGGCTCAAAAAGTAGGCTTATCTACTCCAGAAAAGTTGCAAGCAGGGACGCAATTAAAAGTGCAGCTAGGATTTGACGTGCAAGGAATCTTAGCTGAAATCAAAAAAGAGCAGGGTTTTACCAAAGTCAAAATTGAACCTACAAACTCTGTACTCAAAAAGGTAGAATTGGTATTTCCCACAACCGAATTGACTGCAGTAAAAACTGCGATCGCTCAAGAATTAGGGCTATCGCGTGAAGATGCCAGAATGTTAGTCAGCTATAGGATAAAAAACTAGCACAACAATTGATAGATAATCCAGCTTGTTTGGAGCTAATTGGCTTTGAGGCAAACGTCGAGCAAATCAAATGTTCGCTCTAATCCCTAGTTAAAAATACAGGTGGAGTCTGAGCTTCACCTGCATTAGATTTTTAGAATAATTGGGCAAAAGGAGAAGAATTTAATTTTCCTTTGATCTTTATCCTAATTTATGCGCTTATTTGTTGAAACCGCGTTTGTTTTTATCGGTAGCTGAACGATCTTGAGTATCGACATCTAACTCCTCTCGTCGCAACGTTTCTTCAGCATTAACTGTGTCTTGTTCTACTTGTTTCCTAACTCTGACTTCTTCACGCAAAACTGCTTCTTTGTGAATGTCAGGAGTTTCTTCATAGATTTCCATGCGGGCAACTTCACCTTCAGCAAAGGTTGCTTCTCCAGGTGCTACAGGTCTTCCGGCGTTTGTAGGTGTTACTCGCTCAACTATTACTTGCTCTTTTTCAATTGGAATTGAAACTCGCTCTGTCTCGGTTTCAACGTGTTTGCCGATCTCAACTTCCCCTGTTTTGCGCCGGGTTTTGTTGGCAACTAGGCGTTCTTCGTACAGTTTGAGCGTTTGGTGATCTTGCTGATTCATCTCGTATAGAGATGGTTCTTGCTGGTAGTTGTAGGTACGATCGTAGTTGTCAGTTTGGGTAGTAGCTGCTACAGGTGGCACATCTACAGAGCGATCGCGATAAATTCCTCTAACGCTTTCCTCGTAATCGTCGTCAATTTTGAGGTCATCAGTAAATTCGGGCAATTGTTCTGCTTGCTCCTTAGTCAAACCTACAGCATAGATTCGGCGATCATTCTGGTCGATCCGGGAGCGTCCTATCGGTAGTAATACCTGCTTACCAAAAACCCAAAAACCCGTATCTACTACCAGATATCGAAAATGACCTGCTTCATCCACCAAGATGTTTTTGACGCTGCCAATTTTTTCGTTATTTCTATCTGCATAAACATCATATCCCTTGATGTCGTTGCGATCGAAAGAGTCTTGATAGCCTGGATCGAAATCTTCAAGCTTGTAAAGAACCATGAGTATTTATCCTCTTCTTCAACATTGCTTAGTTTCAAGACTAAAGCTTTAGGCGATTAATACATCCCACTACCGAAATAGCTCATATTGTAGAGGCATTAAAATCAGCAATATCGAGTTAAATACAAAAGTAATAAAATGGAGCTACTGCTTTGCACTATTTACCTACTGCAACGAGGGGGAGTTAGACTTTCTGCTAGGAAGATTTGCGATCGCTTCAGCCCAGCAATCAAAAGCCCAGTTACTCGCCCAACAATTCCACGCCACACCGCTAGTTGATGTCAGCGTTATTGGCACACCATACTTAGATTAATTAGCAACAATTAGTATCTCACACTAGGTAAAATTACTATGTCTAATATTTCACCGAATATCAAGCCAAACCCAGTAGTAATTGTTAAAAATAATAATTTCTGCGATTTGTTGAAGCCTTTAAAACTCATTTCTACCTGAGCAAAAAAGGTAGTTATCAAAGGCATGGCAATAAATAGGAAAGACGTAGACCAAGTTATTGCCAAAGCTACTGAGAGGCTAAAAATTAAACTTATACCGATAACGACAAATAGCCCTTGAGAACCAAGACTAGACAAATGCTCTAGCAGGGGACTACTTTTCCAGATTAAAGCCAAGGCTATAAATACTACAAAAGCCCCTACTAGCCAAACAATATGGTGAGCGGATAAATACCACCCTAACAAAGCATAAGCCAGCCAAAGCGTACTTAAAGCTAATAAAGGAATTCTGTTAATTGGTCTAACAATATTCATAACTAATTCACTGAATGTTGTTTTAGCCCTCTCACCGCCCATGGCCGAGGGTTTCCCGCTCGTGCCATGGTGACAAAATAAGGAGTGGAGAATAGGAGACTCGAACCCCTGACCTCTGCGGTGCGATCGCAGCACTCTACCAACTGAGCTAATTCCCCGTGTATTCAATTCTTTATTTTAGCATTTGTCTGGGCAAGGGAGAAAAACAGGATTATTTCTTCTCTCGCAATACCTTCTGCACTCGTTCTATTTCCAAATCGTGGAGGTAATCTACCGTCCAATTTGCTTGACGCTGAAGCATATGGAAGGGATAGGTATTAGCTACTCCTACTACAGCAATTCCGGCTTGTTTGGCGGCTTGGATACCTGCGGGGGTATCTTCAATTGCTAAACAATCGGTAACTTGTAAATTGGTGTTGGGATAAAGTTCTTTGAGGCGTTCTACAGCCAATAGATAGCCATCGGGCGCGGGTTTGCTAGTATTTATATCGTCTCCTGCCACGATCGCATTAAAGTATTTGGATAGATTTGTGCTGTTGAGTACAAGCTCTACTTCTGTACGAATAGCCCTCGTAACTACAGCTAACTTAATGTTGCGTGAAGTTAGTTGAAAAACTAAATCTTCCAAACCCGGATAAATTGGCAATTGGTCGGATTTTTCGCGCCAAAGTTTTTGATAGGCTTGGGCTTTGCGCTCAATTAACTCGGTTAAATAATTTTCGCTAACTACTCTACCGCGATTAGTTAATAATTCTTGCAAACAAACGCGATCGCTTCTTCCTAAGCAAATTTTTCTAAATTCCCCTGGTTGGGGGCGCAAATTTTCCCCAAGCAAAATTTGCTCGATTAGTTGCTCGTGCAAGGGTTCATCATTAATAATTACACCGTTAAAATCAAATAAAACTGCCTTCAAACTCATAAGTCTTTAGTAACCGGGGGCGGGCATCCAAGCTGAGTCAACAGCATACTCTTTTGTTTGCGCTAATGGTTTGACGGCGCGAGTTACTTGATGGATAAACCACCAGTCTAGAGTTTGTACAGATGCAAAACCCGCTCTACTCATCCAATTATCGAGGCTGGCGGCGGCATATTCGCGAATATACGGTTCTTCAAATATGTTACTTAACCACTCTAAGTTGCGTATAGTCTGTTGATTGCCATCTAATATTGCTACTTCTCCTCCGGCTGGTAGTAGACGGAAGCATTCATGCAGTATTGATTGAGATACCGCCGTTGGGGTTTCATGAAACAACAAGGAAGCTGTAACTAAATCGAAACTAGCATCTTTAAACCCCGTTTGTTCGGCATTTCCTTGCATCCATTGAATATCTAAGCCTGCAATTTTTGCTTTATGACTTGCCCGAACTAGCATATAAGGGGATAAATCTAAGCCAATTACTTCTGCTTGGGGAAAGGCTTGTTTGAGCATTAGAGTTGTTGAACCCGTACCGCAACCTAAATCTAAAATTCGCTTCGGAATAGAGCGAAGGGAGTCAATAAGAAACTGGCGTACTAAGTTTTCGCCAGGAGGTAATACATATTGGGTAATTGGATCGTAAGATACGGCTGCCCCAGCAGTTAAATAACCGCCCTCAATTCCGTGAAAGTTTTGGCTGCTGTAGTAATCGGGAATTGTGACACTTGCCCTTTGAAAAGCTGCGCCTTCAGACTCCCAATCTATACTTTTGTAGTAGCGCTGCAATTCTTCTTCATTAATAAAGGAGCGAACTATCGGAGATAAAAAGCGTTCCCAAAGAGTGTCTTGACGTGCCATAAAGTTTAGTTGCGCGTACAGGTGTAGAGTCGGGGGCTTCGCCCCTTTTACAAATTTTAATATATTGCTTGGGCTTGAGGAGCAAAGTGCGATCGCGCATTACTCAATCGAGTAAAACAAAATCGGACTGATTCGACTTAATACTTCTGCAAACAACTCCTGCGGACACTCGCTAATTAAAGCCGCACCTCTAGCCCGATAATCTAGCGATCTGATTTGATCTGCCATAATTACACCAGTCACGGCTTCTCCGTCAGGAATTTGAACATAAAACGGATTACGGCGTTGAGTATTACTGATAGGACAGACAAGAACAAAGCCCATCTTGCGGTTGAATTTGGTATGACTTATTACTAGCGCGGGTCGTTTTTCCTTTTGCTCGTGACCAGATTGGGGGTTGAAATTGAGGTAAATAAAGCATCCTCGCTCTGGAATATAATCTACCAAACTTCCTTACCTTCTGATTTGCCCAAGGAAATCTCCTCATTTTCATCAATCTCAAAGTCTAAAAGCTCATCTAAGGTGTACTCTTTGACTTTTGGAATTGGCTTTAAAACTAGCTTTCCGTCTTCAATGCCACATTGAACGGCATCATTGAGTTTTAAATTTAACTGTTTAGCGAAGTTTTTGGGGATGCGAAAAGCTAAGGAGTTCCCCCATTGACCGATCTGCGATTTCATTAGTTTATATGCTTTTTGGATATACAAAGTATATTCCAACTTAAACACACTTTCCGCAATTGACCATTTGTTTTCCAGGATTTAGCGATCTCATTTCCACTTCACGGGCAAAGGATAATTTAGCGATTGCCGAAACCTAACAGTTTAGAAAATCACCTTGTTTCGTTTAATTCGGTTATTGCGTCTATTTCGTTTATCTATTAGAATGGTGTTACAAGAACTGGCATAGCTTGATTTTGCGAAAGTAAGATTAGGCTTTCCTCAGTCATGGGAGAAACTTTAAATGACAAGTAATACACTTTACCGAAATTCATTCATTCCTACAGAGGTTGAAGCCCAGCTTGCTCAAGAGAGCAGCCGCATTTTTGCGTCTCATATTCCTCAGTATCGTTCTACTATTGAGCTTAAAGTTGTTGAAGATGACAATAGCGAAGAAAAAGTTATTATTCCTGCGGCGGCTTTCCATTTGCTTGTAGATATCTTGTCTCAAATGGCTCAGGGAAACGCTTTTACCCTTATTCCTATTCATGCAGAATTAACTACCCAAGAAGCCGCAGATACGCTTAACGTTTCACGCCCTTTTCTTATAAAACTAATAGAGACAGGTGAAATTCCTTGTCGGAAAGTTGGACGACATCGCCGTATCCGCTTTGAAGACTTGATGAAGTATAAAAAACAAATCGATAGCGATCGTCTGCAAGCCTTAGATGAGTTGGCGGCTCAAGCTCAAGAGCTAAATATGGGTTATGACTAAAACTCATGCCATCTAACTTTACAGTAGTTTATGATGCGTGTATTTTGTATCCAGCACCTCTGCGCGATTTACTCATGCAGTTAGCACTAACTGATTTGTTCAGAGCGCGTTGGACGGAGCAAATTCACGACGAATGGATGAGAAATGTTCTTAAAAACCGTACCGATCTAACCCTAGAACAGCTTATTCGTACCAAACAGTTGATGGATAGAAATGTACGCGATTGCCTGGTTACAAATTATGAGTACCTGATTCCTCAACTGCAACTACCCGATCTAGACGATCGTCATGTCCTTGCAGCCGCCCTGGCTGGAGGTGCAGAAGTGATTGTCACATTCAATTTCTCAGATTTCCCTCAATCTAGCCTTGACCAATACAACATTATTGCTCAACATCCAGATGAATTCATTTCTGATTTACTGGACTTGAAGCCGTCAAAGGTAATAGCAGCAGCAAGGACGTGTCAACAGCGACTCAAAAATCCGCCTAAATCCTTTGACGAATATTTAGAAATCTTGCTGAAACAGAGATTGAGTGTTTCAGTATCCATATTTCAGGAACTCTATGAAGAAACTTAGGCAATTTAAGAATCTTTAGAAATTTTGTTTCTAAAAGGGGAATATAAATAAACCCTGGTAGCAATACCAGGGTTTAAAATGTTATCCGACTGAAGAAAGTACCAACTCTGGTTTTTCAGATTTAGTTACTTTCACTTCACCACCAGTGACATCAACGATCGCATTGTCGCCAAGTTTGATTTGACCAGATAGCATTGCTTCAGCTAAAGAGTCTTCTAGCAAGCTCATAATTGCTCGACGCAATGGTCTAGCACCGTAGCTAGGACTATAGCCTTGCTCTACTACAAGTTCCTTGAAGGATTCGCTTACTTCTAGCGTCATTCCTTGTTCGGCTAACCGATTGGCAACTTCTTGGAGCAGAATCTCGGCAATTTGTTTGATTTCTGTCTTCTTAAGTTGAGTAAAGACAATGGTTTCGTCTAAACGGTTGAGAAACTCAGGACGGAAGTAGTTTTTGAGTTCTTCATTGACTAAAGTTTTGATGCGGTTGTATTGAGTTTCTGCGCCATTATCGGCAAACTCAAAGCCAATCCCACCGCCGCCTTTTTCGATGACTTTAGAACCGATATTGGAAGTCATAATTAACAGTGTATTTTTGAAGTCCACTGTCCGACCTTGGGCATCGGTAAGCCGCCCATCATCTAATAGTTGTAACAGGAGATTGAATACATCGGGGTGAGCTTTTTCAATTTCGTCAAACAAGATGACGCTGTAAGGCTTCCGTCGTACTGCTTCAGTTAACTGTCCGCCTTCGTCATAGCCGACGTAACCAGGAGGTGAGCCAATTAGCTTAGAAACTGTATGGCGCTCCATGTATTCCGACATATCGAGGCGAATCATGGCTTCTTCCGAACCGAAGAAGTAAGCGGCTAAAGACTTCGCAAGCTCGGTTTTACCAACTCCGGTGGGACCTGAGAAGATAAAACTAGCAATTGGTCTATTAGGATTTTTTAAGCCGACTCTAGCTCTACGAATTGCCCGCGAAACTGCGGTTACTGCTTCCTCTTGACCAATCAAACGTTGGTGGAGAGTGTCTTCTAAGTGTAGTAAAACTGTAGACTCTGATTCAGTTAGTTTGTTGAGAGGTACGCCCGTCCAAGAAGCAACGATATGAGAAATCGCTTCTTCGTCAACAGTAATTGTTACTGCTTGCTTGTTTTCTGAAGCTGCTTGCAATTTTTCAGCTACTTTGATTTCGCGATCGCGCAATTGTCCTGCAACCTCAAAATCTTGGTCTTTAACAGCTTTCTCTTTATCCTTGACAATGCGATCGAGTTCTTGCTTTAACTCTTTGACTTCTGGCGAAGTGTGGGTACTTGCCAAGTGAGCGCGAGAACCTGCTTCATCAATCAAGTCTATGGCTTTGTCGGGTAAAAAGCGATCGCTAATATAGCGGTCAGAAAGCTTGGCGGCGGCAAAAATTGCCTCGTCAGAAATCTTGACTTTGTGGTACTGTTCGTAAACCGAGCGCAAGCCGTACAAAATCTCGATGGTTTCTTCTACCGAAGGTTCGCCTACCATGATCGGCTGAAAGCGTCGCTCTAAAGCTGCATCGCGTTCGATGTGCTGGCGGTACTCGTTGAGAGTAGTTGCACCCAAACACTGAAGTTCGCCTCTTGCCAAAGCTGGCTTGAGAATATTCGCTGCGTCCATTCCACCTTGAATTGAGCCTGCACCAACTAAGTTATGTACTTCATCAATTACTAAGATGATATTTCCGCAAGAGCGAATCTCCTCCATGATTGCTTTGATACGTTCTTCAAAGTCTCCGCGATGGCGAGTACCAGCGACTAACGAACCGACATCAAGACTAAATACTTGCTTGTCTTCCAAGATGTCAGGAATATTTTTGTCAACAATACGCTGCGCCAATCCTTCGGCGATCGCAGTTTTGCCTACTCCTGGTTCGCCAATGAGTACGGGGTTATTCTTCGTGCGTCGTCCTAAAATCTGTACGGCGCGTTCAATTTCTTTGTCTCGTCCCACTACGGGATCGAGTTTGCCCTCGGCGGCTAGTTTGGTTAAATTTGTCCCAAACTCATCTAAGTTGGTTGTCTTGCCTGCAAAACCTTGGCTTGTGGAGTCTTGCCCCTTACCTCTATTAGCAGTAACTGGCTGCTTTTCTAATTCCTGCAAGACGGCGCTACGAGCCTCTGCCGTTTCAACACCTAGGTTTTCAATTACTTTTACAGCTACGCCTTCGCCATCTTCAATCAGTCCGAGTAGCAGGTGTTCGGGAGCAATAAAGTTGTCGCCTAGTTGACGCGCTGCTTCAAAAGACTTGTCAAATACGCGCTTCATTTTGGGAGTGAAAGGAATCTCTGCACTGACCAAGCGAGATCCTCGACCAATAATTTTTTCGACTTCTACTCTGGCATTTTTGATATTAATGCCCAAGTCGTTTAGTACCTTAGCAGCAATGCTGGTATTTTCGCCAATCAACCCTAGAAGCACTTGCTCGCTCCCCACGAGATTGTGTCCCAAGCGTCGTGCTTCTTCTTGGGCTAACATTATTACCTTAATGGCTTCTTTGCTGAAATGTTCAAACATCGTGGGTTGCCCTCTTTTGGCTAGATAGAGCGGATGAGTTACTCTCACCCATACTTAAATTTTTATGTACTTTCTTGCTTTAATGTATCTATCTCCGGTCACTTTTAGCAGTAGTGAGAGCCGTATGCGTTCAGGTGTACTTGCCGTCAAAGGTAGGGGCGGAAGGCAGTAGCGCCCCTACAAAGAGTTTGGGTAACATCGATTAAACTAAGTCAAACAATAAGATTTCTGCCTCAGTATCAGTACTGATATTGAGCGATTCTGACTTGCTTGCCGCGATCGCATCTCCGGCTTTGAGCGCATAATCGTTGACATTGACTTCGCCATTTGCTACCTGCAACCAAGCGTAACGGTTGGGTTGGAGATTGTGAACAAAGAAATCGCCATTCCTCAAAACCGAGGTGTACAAGTCTACATCTTGATGAATTTTGACTGCCCCATCGCGCCCATCTTTTGCCGCAATTAGCCGCAGTTTGCCTAGTTTTTCGTCTATTGGAAAGTTGCGCTGTTCGTAACTTGGCGTAATTCCTTTGGTGTCCGGCAAAATCCAAATCTGCAACAAATGAACTGCCTCAGTTGTAGAGTGATTAAACTCGCTATGAGTAATCCCTGTCCCCGCACTCATACGTTGGGCATCTCCGGGTTTAATCACCGCTCCCGTACCTAAGCTATCTTTGTGTTCTAGCGCCCCTTCCAGTACATAGGTAATAATTTCCATGTCGCGGTGACTGTGAGCGCCAAACCCCCCACTTGGTTGAATCCAATCTTCGTTAATTACGCGCAAGTCGCGAAATCCCATGTATTGGGGATCGTAATAATTGGCAAAGGAAAATGTATGGTAACTGTCTAGCCAGCCATGATTAGCATGACCGCGTTGATGAGCTTGTCTTACTGTAATCATTTGATTTTTCCTCGAACTATACTTAGTTTAACATTAAATTATTTAATATGTATTTATACTGTTTGCACCGCAAACATCAGGAGAAAACTGCGATCGCCTTTTAGTCTTGGCAACTCCAATAAAAGAGGCATCAAGAGATTATTGGTAGAGAGAGGAGAAAATATTTTCTCCTCTCCTCAATCAGCCTTGCTATCTTGGAAGAAGATATCCAGCAACTGCTTTTTTCAACCTCCTTAGCTCTATGACAACCCAGCAACCTGCACGCATATGTATCCTAGGTGGAGGCTTTGGCGGTCTTTACACAGCACTGCGTCTTAGCCAACTACCTTGGGAAGCAGCGCAAAAGCCAGAAATTGTTTTAGTAGACAAAAGCGATCGCTTTCTATTTTCTCCTCTGTTGTACGAACTCCTGACTGGAGAACTACAAACTTGGGAAATTGCCCCGCCTTTTGTAGAGATCTTCGCAAATACAGGCATTCGTTGCTTGCAAGGGGAAGTCGCAGACATTGATACCGATAGGCAACGAGTCCACTTACTTGATGGCAGCGAAATTCCCTACGATCGCCTGGTACTAGCTTTAGGAGGCGAAACTCCTTTAGATATGGTTTCTGGGGCGACTTCTTACGCCTTCCCATTTCGGACTATTACCGATGCCTACAGCTTAGAACAACGGCTGCGAATGCTGGAAAGCTCCCAAATTGATAAAATTCGAGTTGCTATTGTAGGGGCGGGTTACAGTGGTGTAGAACTTGCGTGTAAGCTATCTGAACGCTTGAAAGAGCGCGGTAGATTGCGGCTAATAGAATTAAGCGACCAAATTCTGCGGACATCGCCAGAATTTAACCGGACAACGGCAACAAAGGCGTTGGAAGATCGGGGAGTATGGGTCGATTTGGAAACTAAAGTAGAGTCAATTACTCACGATGCGATCGCTTTAGAATACAAAAATCAAGTAGATACGATTCCTGTAGACTTGGTAATTTGGACGGTGGGGACGCGGGTAAATCCGGTGGTGCAAAGTCTTCCATTCAAGCATAACGGGCGCGGTCAACTTACTACTACAACCACCTTGCAAGTAATAGAACATCCAGAAATCTTTGCTTTGGGCGATTTAGTCGATTGCGTTGATGCGGATGGTAAGCAAGTGCCAAATACTGCTCAATCTGCTTTTCAACAAGCCGATTATGTCGGTTGGAATATCTGGGCTTCGCTTACGGGTAAGCCTCTGCTGCCTTTCCGCTATCAACACCTAGGGGAGATGATGACGTTAGGCACAAATAGCGCCACTTTTGCTGGTTTAGGAATAAAACTAGACGGCTCTTTAGCATATGTTGCTCGTCGCCTTGCCTATCTTTACCGGATGCCTACTTTGGGGCATCAATTGAAAGTAGGGTTAAATTGGCTTACTCATCCAATTGTTGATAGTTTGACCGATTGAGGTGGAAAAAGCTAAAAGTTGCTGTACAAAGATGAGAGGAAAGTCTAAGGGTTGGTAGCCCTTATTAAAAAGTGCTGAGCCGAATTTCCGTGACGCACAGACTTTTTGCAATAGTTGCGTTTCTTTACTCATCCCGCTTTTTAAAGGGGCTAAATAATATTTCCTTCTTTTAAAAAAGGGATTTGGTAGCTGTCTACTCACAAAAAAACTTATCAATTCTCTAAACAATCAAGTTTTGGAAAAGTTGAGATGTGGAAGTTAGATTTTTTTTAACTCCGCTTATAATTTTGTTAAAACAGGCATATTGCCTGTTTTTAAATATGCAAATGGTCAATGTTGTTAAATTTAACTGGTTTTGGATTCTATTTGCTAGTTCAACAATTTTATTTTCTTTAACAGTATTTTCCAATTGGGTATTACTAGGATGTATTTGGTTTGCAGTAATTTTCATTTTTAAGTTCTCCAAATTAGAAGCAAAACTATCAAATAGCGAACGCAGATTATATTTAACAACAGCATTGATCTTTCCGATCGTCGAAACTTGGCTAACTTGGATGATTCAAAAAAATATTATCCCCTATTCTTGGTTTTGGCTAAATCGATTAGAACACTTATGCTCATCTGTAGGCGTTACAATCATTTTGTTGCCTATTTATATAAATATCTGGCATAGTCTAAAATGGTGGCAAACCTTAGTTTTTATTCTAGGCTTAGTCTGTTTAATTGGGAACTTAAATGAGTTTTTTGAATATTTTTTGCGGGTTTGCTGCAAGCCAATAAATTATGGTAAATTTGCATTTTATTACTCAGATACTATTTACGACATGGGCGTAAGCTTAATCGGTGGATTAATTGGTTTCTTTATTGTAAAATTGAATGCTAGATCGTCATGAAACAGCCTAAAGTAATTTTTTTAGATGCCGTTGGTACGCTGTTTGGAGTCAAAGGCAGCGTAGGCAAAGCTTATGCAGATATTGCCGGAAAATTTGGCGTTACAGTATCTGATGAAGCAGTAAACGCTGCATTTCTAAAAAGTTTTGCGGCTGCCCCCCCGCCGATATTTCCGGGAGTAAAGCTTGAGGATATTCCTAATTATGAATTTGAATGGTGGCAACTTGTAGCCTTAGAAACATTTCAACAAATAGGAGTAGTCAACCAATTTGCAGATTTTTCTCAGTTTTTTGAGCAACTTTACAGCCATTTTGCCACCGCCGAACCTTGGTTTGTATATGACGATACGATTCCTAACCTCGAACGCTGGAAAAAGCGCCAGATAGAACTAGGTGTAATATCAAATTTTGATTCGCGGCTGTATTTAGTCTTAGAATCTCTCAATTTAATTGACTTTTTTACATCTATTACTATTTCTACCGAAGTTTGTGCCGCAAAACCAGATCGGCAAATTTTTAACGCCAGCTTAGATAAGCACAATTGTCTAGCAGCAGACGCATGGCACATTGGAGATAGTTTTAAAGAAGATTATCAGGGAGCTTCGGAGGCGGGTTTGAAAGCGATATTAATTAAACGCAACTAGCTAGAGCCACTCATCAATCTGTCCATCAAACTTAACTATTTTCAGCATAACCAAGAGTAAGGTATATAGAAAGTATTAACTTATCTAGCGATTGAGTTATGTTGAAATCTTCCCCGTCAGATAAAACTAAGCAAGCCGCCTCAAAACGCACTGATGATTACAAGAACGTACAATCTATTCCAGAAATCTGGGCGATCGCCAATCAAAACTTCGGCGATACTATTGCGCTCAAAGATCCCCACGTCCAGCCCGAAGTAGTTTTAACTTATAGCAAGTTATATCAACAGATTCAACAGTTTGCGTCAGGATTGCAAGCATTAGGCATCAAGCCCGGCGATCGCATCTCGTTATTTGCCGAGAATCAACCACGCTGGCTTGTTGCCGATCAAGGTATTATGGCTGCGGGCGCAGTAAATGCGGTGCGGGGAGCGCAAGCCGACCGAGAGGAGTTGTTATATATCCTTTCTCACAGCGATAGCATAGCTTTGGTGGTGCAAGACAAAGCCACACTGCAAAAATTGCTTACAGAGGGCAAACTCCCTGTAAACCTAGCAATTTTACTATCTGACGAACAGCCACCAGAAATCGCCAATACAAAAGTCCTGAATTATGCAAGTGCGATCGCCCTAGGTGCAGATCGTCCCTTAAAGCCCGTGCAATGGCATAAAGAGGATCTAGCAACGCTTATGTACACTTCTGGCACTTCGGGACAGCCCAAGGGAGTAATGCTTAGCCAAGGCAACTTGCTATCCCAAGTTTTTGGCGCGAGTGCGGTAGTAGAACCGCAGCCAGGGGAAGTAGTGATGAGTATTTTACCTATTTGGCACTGTTACGAGCGCAGTTTTGAATACTTTATTCTCGCTCACGGTTGCACGCAGATATACACTAACATTCGGAACGTCAAAAAAGACTTTAAAGAATTTCAACCCTACTATATGGTTGGCGTACCGCGATTATGGGAATCTATCTACGAAGGGGTACAAAAGCAATTTCGGGAGCAACCTCCCAATAAGCAACGCTTGATAAACTTTTTCTTTGCCCAAAGTCAACGCTATATTCTTGGTCGTCGGGTAGTCCAAGGATTGGATTTAAACAATCTTTCCCCCTCAATATTTGCAAAAATTTGGGCGGGTATACAGACAATTCCTTTGGGTTTAATTCATCAGTTGGCAGACAAAATAGTATACAAGCAAGTACGAGAAGCAACGGGCGGAAGAGTTAGGTTTTTAGTAAGTGGTGGCGGCTCTATTGCAGAGCATTTAGAGGATTTTTACGAAATTATCGGCGTTGATATTTTGGGCGGTTATGGTTTAACTGAAACTTCGCCCATTACCCACGTGCGGCGCACTTGGCGTAACTTACGCGGCGCTGATGGTCAACCTTTGCCCAATACCGAAACGCAAATTGTCGAGCTAGAAACACATTTACCCCTCAGCGTCGGCAAAAAAGGCTTAGTCATGATTCGCGGACATCAAGTCATGCAAGGTTATTACAAAAATCCCGAAGCAACGGCAAAGGCAATCAATCCTGAAGGTTGGTTTAATACGGGAGATTTGGGCTGGGTTTCGGGGCAAAACGATTTAGTTATTACTGGACGCGCTAAAGATACTATTGTTTTGAGTAATGGGGAAAACATCGAGCCGCAGCCAATTGAAAACGCTTGTTTGCGATCGCCTTATATCGACCAAATTATGCTAGTTGGGCAAGATATGCGATCTTTGGGCGCTTTAATTGTCCCCAACCAAGACGCTTTGCAACAATGGGCAACTACCCAAAACCTAGAGTTCTCGGCAAATAACCTCGATAGCAAAGCAATTATTGACTTATATCGCCAAGAGTTGAGCCGAGAAGTCCAAAATCGCCCTGGTTATCGCCCTGACGAGCGAATTAGTACGTTTAAGCTAATAGCTGAACCATTTTCAATTGAAAATGGCACTATGACCCAGACATTGAAGATTAAACGATCTGTTGTGATGGATCGCTACCAGGATATTATTGACAGGATGTTTGCTTAATGCAATTTAAAAAGTAGTAATTGTGCTTTGATTTTATGGATATTTCCCCCACTCAACTCACCCTAAAACGCCCAATTAACGTCAAAGCTGTAGTAACTCCGCGTTGGAAAGACGAGATTCAGCAGCAATTGCAAGCTCAAATTAACCAAGTTGACGGTCAATTGCAACAATTGGAAATGCAAGGACAAAGAGCAATTTCAGAAATTCAAAAGCAAAGCTTGCAACCACCTGGTCCGCAGACAATGCAACAAATTGAAAGCGTCCAAATTCAGGTTAATGAGAAAAAAAGCGAACTACTAGAGCAAAAAAATCAAAGTTTGCAAAACCTCCAGCAAGTGCAGCTATTGGAGATGAATCAAGAAGTGAACCAGTTTCAACTTGAAGGCTTGTTTAGCGTTCAACCTGGAGACAACCTCATTAGCAAAATGCAAGTAGAAATTCTTTTGCGCGATGGCGTGGTAGAAGAAATTCGGGGAGATATCTAATTCCCCTACCAAGACGTTCCATCGGAACGTCTCTTATCTCCTAGAGCAAGACACAATACAAGTCTTCTTAGATAATTAAAATTAATCGCTTATTGCTTCAAGGTTACAAATGATTCACGAAGTCTTTATGCCTGCTCTGAGTTCTACCATGACTGAGGGCAAAATTGTCTCTTGGGTAAAGTCGCCAGGGGACAAAGTAGAAAAAGGCGAAACAGTGGTAGTGGTGGAATCAGACAAAGCAGATATGGATGTAGAAACCTTCTACGAAGGCTATATAGCTACTATTTTAGTGGAATCTGGCGATACGGCTCCGGTGGGTAGTGCGATCGCTCTAATTGCCGAAACTGAAGCAGAAATTGCCACCGCCAAGCAACAAGCTACTCCACCCGCCGCTAAAGCTGAAGCTACTACGTCTCCTGGGCAACAAGTAGCAGATATTACAAGTACAGTCGTTGCCCCTGCTCCCTCGCCAAATGGCTCAAATGTTGGGGATGGGAGAATTATGGTTTCTCCCCGCGCCCGCAAGTTAGCCAAAGAAATGAAAGTCGATTTAAGTAGCCTGTCAGGTAGCGGACCTCACGGGCGCATCGTCGCCGAAGACGTGGAAGCGGCGGCAAATACTAGCAAGCAACCCACATCCACCCCTGTAGCACCGCCTCCTGTGGTTCCCCAGCCGCCAAAAACGCCCCAAGCGGCTCCCGTTGTTGCCGCCGCCACCCCTGGTCAAGAAGTGGCAATGAACACGCTGCAAAACGCAGTAGTACGCAACATGATGGCAAGCTTGCAAGTCCCAACTTTTCACGTCGGTTATACAATTACGACCGAAGTGTTGGATGTACTGTACAAGCAGATTAAATCTAAAGGCGTGACCATGACAGCGCTGCTTGCCAAAGCTGTAGCTGTAACCTTACAGAAACATCCTTTAGTCAATGCCAGCTACTCGGAGCAAAAAATTGTTTATCATCCCAACATTAATATTGCTGTAGCTGTAGCGATGGATGATGGGGGGCTAATTACACCAGTATTGCAAAACGCTGATAAATTAGATATCTATTCTTTGTCGCGCAACTGGAAAACTTTGGTAGAAAAAGCTAGAGCCAAGCAGTTGCAACCAGAAGAATACAATAGCGGTACTTTTACGTTGTCAAATCTGGGAATGTTTGGTGTAGATCGCTTTGATGCGATTTTGCCCCCCGGACAAGGCTCGATTTTAGCTATTGGCGCGGCGCGAAGTCAAGTAGTAGCAACTAAAGATGGCATGATGGGTGTAAAGCAACAAATGCAGGTAAATATTACTTGCGATCACCGGATTATTTATGGGGCGACGGCGGCGGCATTTTTGAAAGATTTGGCGAAGCTAATTGAAACAAACGCTCAGTCTTTGACTCAATAAATAATTACTAAGATTGATTGTAAAGCTTGGGGCTGAGGCTCCAAGCTTTTTTATTGCCAAGTGGAATCGGATTTTTTGCGATTAGGCGATCGCATTCCTTAATTTTTTCCTACCATTACTAAGGTAAATTTATAAATAAATTGATCGCATCAATTTATCGTGAAGTCGTAGTATCAATAAAAAATTTTTATATTAGAGTTAGATTGAGTGAGTGAATTTACCAACAAATATGCAACCTTCACCCGCAAATAACTCCGCTTGGCAAAAACTAAAAAATCAAGAAATCAGTTGCGCCCAAGCGCTGCAACTTTTGGTGAACGACCAAGGTGCAGTCAATGAAGCAATGCTTGACCGGGATGTGAGCTTAAGATTTTTGCGGCACTTTCCCGATCGAAATTCTTTACCGCCAGCAATTCCTTTGTTGTTGTGGCGTGGCTGTTATTATTTAGGCAGTCCAGTTGACTTAAGTCCAGAAATAATTGCTAATTTGGGCGATCGCACCTACAGCCAAATAAAAGTCATTCCTATTTCTGACAAAAGCTACCGGGCTTGGTTTCATACCCAAAATCTTAACGTCAACAACCTTAGCTCCGCTCCTTTAGTCAACCCTCTAACAGGAGAATACGAGCAAGAAAATATTAGCGAAACCACCGAACTATACCTTTCCAAAGCTGCCGATCAAATTGGGCGGATCAAAACCCTCATTTCTGGAGCCTTACGCAACCGCGCTAGTGACATTCATTTAGAACCAATGTTAGACGGCTTGCGAGTCCGTTACCGAATTGATGGCGTATTGCGCGATATTACTATCCTGCCTGCCGAACTTAGCCGCAGAGTAATTGTTGCGCTCAAGGTCATGTCTGGTATAGATATTTCCGACAGCCGCCGCCCTCAAGATGGACGAATTGGGGAAAAATATGCGTCGCAACAAGAAACCGAGCTAGGCATGGATATGCGGGTCAGCACCCTTCCTTGTGTCAATGGGGAAAAAGCTGTTATCCGTTTGCTACCTAGAAAAAATCCGTTTTCTGACATCAACAATTTAGGCTTTTCTCAAGAAACCTTAGCGATTTACAAAAGCTGGTTGAAGCAACCCCAAGGAATGGTTATTCTTACAGGTCCCACAGGTTCGGGAAAAACTAGCACTTTGTACACCAGTTTACAAATGGTTGCTAACGAGCATATTAATGTAGTTACGGTAGAAGACCCGGTAGAGTATTTATTACCCCGCATAACTCAAACTCAAGTCAATGAAGCGGCGGGTATGACCTTTGCGGCGGGACTGCGGGCAATTTTGCGCCAAGACCCAGATGTAATCATGGTTGGAGAAATCCGCGATGCGGAAACGGCAGAAACGGCAGTCAGAGCCGCTTTAACTGGACACTTGGTATTGACTACCTTGCATACTAACGATGCTGTGGGGGCAATTCCCAGGCTTAAAGATATTGGTCCCGATCCGGCTTTACTTAGCGACGCATTGCTGGGAATAGTTGCCCAGCGCCTCGTGCGTCGCGTCTGCTTTCACTGTGCGGCTCCTTATACGCCGACTTCAATGGATTTGAAGATTTTGGGCTTGCAGCAAAAATTTGGGATATGGCGCAAAGGGGTTGGTTGCCAAGCTTGTTTCAATTCTGGCTACTTGGGACGCGAAGTGATTGTAGAGTTGCTAGATATTGATGAAACCGTGCAAGAGATTATTTACGAAGGTAGTATTACTCAATTGCATCAATACCTCAAAAATATTAGTTTTGCTTCTTTTAAAGTGGCAGCAATTGAGAAAGTCACCAGTGGATTAACTACTGTAGAAGAAATTATGCGCGTATTGCCGCGTAGTTCGCTAAATAGAAACACCTCTAGCAAAGACTTGCAAAGTCGGATTGAGGCATCAGTTTCAGTAAATTAAATAAGAAACCGCCCAATATTAATTGGGCGGAATGTGGTGTGAGGAGTGAACGGAAAAATATTTTTTCCGTCTCCCCTATTGTAAGCGACAGTAAATGGTTTTGCTGGATGACAATTACGATTTTTTCAACAATCAATAGTTGGATCTTGCTTACTTGCCCATACCCAATTGTTGAGCTTTTTGGTAGACTTTGCCCTCTGTAAGTAGAGAAGGAGCGATCGCCACTTCCGCACTCTGCATTTCTTTAAGATTTTTTGCCCCCAATGTTCCCATGCTGGTTTTTAAGGCTCCCAGCAAGTTGTGAGTACCATCATCTAATAAAGCTGGTCCGCGCAAAATTTGCTCTAAAGTTCCAGTAGTTGCTACCCGGATGCGCGTCCCCCGTGGCAAAATTGGACTCGGTGTTGCCATGCCCCAATGGTAGCCATTTCCGGGGGCTTCGGCGGCTCTAGCAAAGGGCGAACCAATCATTACTCCATCGGCTCCGCAAGCAATACACTTGCAAATATCCCCTCCAGTGATTAAACCGCCATCGGCAATTACTGGGACATAATTTCCGGTTTCTTGAAAGTAATCGTCACGCGCCGCCGCACAATCGGCGATCGCCGTAGCTTGGGGTACGCCCACACCCAAGACTCCACGGGAAGTACAAGCGGCTCCAGGTCCAATTCCTACTAGCACTCCGGCGGCTCCGGCTTTCATTAGGTTGAGAGTAACTTCGTAGGTAACGCAGTTGCCCAAAATTACTGGGATGGGCATTTCTCGGCAAAATTGCGCCAAGTCTAAGGGTGTAACAGATTCGGGTGACAAGTGAGCAGTAGAAACTACTGTTGCTTGGACAAAAAATAAATCTGCTCCCGCCTTTACCACCATTTCGCCGTATTTTGTTGCTCCAATTGGGGTAGCACTGACGGCGGCGATTCCCCCTTGTTGCTTAATTTCTTTAATGCGCTGCTCGATTAATTGCGGCTCGATGGGTTTGGCGTACAATTCTTGCATCAAGCCGACAAATTCATCTTTGCCCACCGAACTGATGCGCTCTAAAATCGGCTTGGGATCGGTGTAGCGGCACTGGATGCCTTCTAAGTTGAGTACCCCCAATGCGCCAAGTTCAGATAATAATACTGCCATGCGAACGTCTACCACGCCGTCCATGGCACTCGCAATAATCGGAATTTCTCGCTCGATATTACCAATTCGCCATTTGGTGTCTGCTAAAGTCGGATCTAGGGTTCTATTGCCTGGTACTAAAGCAATTTCATCGATTCCGTAAGCTCTCCTTGCTGTTTTACCCCGCCCAATTTCAATATCCACTTTTGTTTTATCCCACTTCCGATTCTGTTTAAATTAGCGTATCAAATTGCGGGGCGTTGGTGCTTGACCATGCCTAGCTATAGCTGTATCCGCTAGAATCAAAGTAGAATTGTTTTTTCCAAACAGCTTTCTCAACACCTTTAGTTGCGATTTTACAGGTAAGCCTTGATCCAATCTGAGACTCTAGAACTATTAGAATGGTCGCGTCTTTGTCAGCATTTATCTACCTTCGCAGCAACTAAACTCGGCTCTGTTGCTGCGCGTAATCTTCAAATTCCAGCTTCACAAGTACAGAGCGAAGAATTATTAGCTCAGACAAAAGAAGTATACAACTTAGAAACTCGGCTAACTACGGGTTTATCTTTTGATGGCATTCAAGATATTGGCGACTCTTTAGCAAGGGCGCAGTTACAGGGACTTTTAGCTGGAAGTGAGTTACTGGCAATCGCTACTACTTTATTTGGTGCTAGGCAATTGCGGCGTTATATCGATAATCAGTCCGATATGCCAGTATTGACGCAATTAGTCTCTGAGCTAAGGACTTATCCAGAATTAGAGCAAGAAATTCATCGGTGTATTGACGAACGAGGACAAGTAACCGATCGCGCAAGTCCAATTTTAGGCGATTTGCGTACCCAAATAAAACAGCTTAGAACTCAAATAAATCGTTCGCTGCAAAACATTTTACAACGCCACGCCAATGCTGTCCAAGAACAGTTAGTTACCACTAGAGGCGATCGCTTTGTTATTCCGGTCAAAGCACCCCAAAAAGATGCTATTCCAGGCATAGTTCACGATACATCAACTAGCGGCGCAACCCTGTATGTAGAACCCAATAGCATTGTCCCTTTGGGCAACCAATTACGGCAATTAGTCCGCAAAGAACAAGCTGAAGAAGAAGCCATTCGCCGCATTTTGACTAAGCAAGTCGCCGAAGTTAGTACAGACTTAGAAAGATTGCTGGCGATCGCAACTATTATCGATCTTGCCACTGCTCGCGCTCGTTATAGTTTCTGGCTAAAAGCCAATCCTCCCCGCTTTATCAATCGCAGCGATGGCGAAAGTATCAATTTGCGTCAGTTGCGCCATCCATTATTAGTCTGGCAGCAGCAACACGAACAAGATCGCAATGTTGTTCCTGTCGATCTATTCATTGCGCCGCACCTCCGCGTTGTGACGATTACAGGTCCCAATACAGGCGGTAAAACTGTCACCCTCAAAACCTTGGGTTTAGCCGCTTTGATGGCAAAAGTGGGTTTATTTATTCCGGCGCGTGAACCAGTCGAAATTCCCTGGTTTGAGCAGGTATTAACTGATATCGGCGACGAACAGGCGCTAGAGCAAAGCTTGTCTACGTTTTCAGGTCATATTCGCCGGATTAGCCGCATATTAACTGCCATAGACGAACCAAGCTCATCATTGGTACTTTTAGATGAAGTGGGAGCCGGAACAGATCCCGTAGAAGGCAGCGCTTTAGCAATTGCTTTATTGCAATACTTAGCCAACAATGCCCAATTGAGCATTGCCACAACCCACTTTGGCGAACTTAAAGCTCTAAAATACGAAGACGATCGCTTTGAGAATGCCTCGGTAGAGTTTGACGAAATCAGCCTCTCGCCCACGTATCGGCTGCTGTGGGGGATTCCAGGACGTTCTAACGCTCTAACTATTGCCCAACGCCTGGGATTAAAACTAGAAGTAATTGAGGAAGCAAAAAAGCATATAGGTGGCGCAAATGACGATGTAAATCAGATAATTGCGGGGTTAGAAGCACAAAGAAAACGTCAGGAAACAAAAGCCACCGAAGCTCAAAAATTATTAGAACAAGCCGAACGTTTTTATCAAGAAGTATCGGCAAAAGCCGCAGCCTTGCAAGCGAGAGAACAAGAATTACGCGCCTCTCAAGATGTCGCCGTGCAAAATGCGATCGCCCAAGCTAAAGGAGAAATCGCCCAAGTAATTCGCCGCCTGCAAAAAGGTACGGTGACAGCCACTGACGCACAGCAAGCAACTAATGACATTAATCAAATTGCCGCTCATTATGTCGCACCGCAGCCAAAGCCAAAAGCCGGATTCAAACCACAAATAGGCGATCGCATCCGCATTCCTAGGTTAGGACAAACGGCGGAGGTGTTAAGCGCTCCTAGTGACGATGGAGAGCTAATTGTCCGGTTTGGGATGATGAAAATGACTGTCAAGCTAGCAGATATTGAATCATTGGACGGTGAAAAACCAGTAGTTCCTAAAAAGAAAAAACCAGAAGTAATTGAAGAAAAACCCGCAGAAACTCCTCCAACTCCAGTGATTCGGACTTCCAAAAATACCGTGGACTTGCGTGGTAGTCGAGTTGCTGATGCGGAAAGGACTTTAGACGATGCAATTTCGACCGCTATAGGGCAACTGTGGATTATTCACGGACACGGGACGGGGAAATTGCGGCAAGGCGTTCGCGAATTTTTGCACCAGCACCCCAGAATTAGCCGCTATGAAGATGCTCAAAAAGCTGATGGCGGTACGGGTGTCACGGTAGCTTATATAGATTAGCGAACAATTCTTTATAAATAAGCGCGATCGCCATAGAAACAATAGCTCAACTTGAGTAAAAAAAGCTTTTTAAGTAACAAAACAAACAGTATAAATGTTTATACGGAGGCATGAATAGCTGACAGGGGTAAGCTGACAGATTATGCTATTAGAAACCAAATTTCTTGTAAAGAAGTCTGGTTTCAAAATAGGTAACAACTCTATCGATACCTGTCTTAGCTTATATGCTTAAAGATACGCATTCTAGCGCTGGGTCATCTCCTCCTTGGGACGATCTAAGCCGCACCAAGCCTGACTCCACCCAACTAGACAACATCAAAACTCAGTTAGATTTGGTGCTGTTAGCGTTGGAGTCCTTAGCAGGTATTGGGTCTGAGGCCATGCTGCAAGCCGCGTTAGCGCTGAATCTGGAATCAAAAATACCCGACCGCGTGACCTTATGGCGGTTGCGCCAATCAAATCCATTACGCAAAGGTGAAGGTGGACGAAAAAAGCTAGATGTAGAAGAAGCACGAAGTCTTGTTTTAATTAGCTGCTATCTTGCCAAACAGCACCAAGAGCAAATCCGTCGCGCCATCGACTTGCTCGAACAAGTCTCTCAAAATAACAGCGAACCTCACAAAACTGCAATGCTTGGAGAATATCTGGATGCTTTTAATAATACCTACCTAGAACGTATGGAAGAGGATAGCCACGTTTCTACAGACAATTTGACTCAACTTGCTTTCAAACTTTTAGTAGATTTGCTGTTTTATAGTGGTCCTGGAGGTCATCGGCGTTTGTGGTTAGCACTTTTAGACCGTACCCAAACCTAGCTCTAGCTTTTAAGATCGCCATCTCCTTAATAATTTTAAGGAAATAACTTTAAGCTCTAAAGCTCAATCGAAAAAATTTCCAACTCTTGAACTCATTGGCTCAAAACTATTCCTTACTATGTCCCTATCAAATTCGGTTCTACATCGCTATACTTCTCCCACTTGTACGCTGCAAGTTGTGGCTTATAGTTCGCCTGTATCCCGTTGGCTGGGTTCTAAAGTAGTAAAACAAGTACAGTTTGACTTGCGTTTTGACGCTCCAAGATTTCCTGCGGACAAACAAATTAGCATTGTAGGCGATCGCCACCAATTAGAAGCTGTCCACACGGTAGTCACAGATTACATTCAACAGTTGCTCAACTTGTCGCCAGAAAGTTTTGCTACTTTAGGCATCGAAACACCACCCACTGTACCTCCCTCGCCAAGCGTAGATGTAGAAGGCGATGTTTGGCTAATGCCAGTGGATGAACAGCCCCCCGCAACTCCAGAAGCTAATCGAGGGTCTGTAACTGAGATTGCTCAAGGCGAGGCTTTAACCCTAAAACCAGCAACAAAAGTATCTCACAACCTTTTTCTCGGCTCTTTAGCCACGGCAAGCACAGGGAAATTTGTCCAGCTTAGCTTACTACAATTATTTGATTTGGCAACTGCCCTTGATGAATATGCCAGCGATTTAGTTGCTTTACCAACCTATAGCCATGCTCAAACTTCTTCCCCTCCTCTAGTTTGGGCAAATATCGCCGCCGCATTACTATTGGGGGTGGGAATTTCGGCGGTAGGATTGCAAATGTTCAATCGTCCTAATTCTCAGCAAACTGCGAATAATCTAAATAATCGCCCCAAAACTATCAATAGTCCCCAAGTTGCCCTTGCTCCCTCGCCCTTTCCTACTATATCTCCGGCGGGAACCTTGCCGCCGCCACCAAATGCGATCGCAGTTCCCACTAATTCTGGTGCTAAAACTACTGCTCAAATCGCCTCACCTAGCACAACTTCAGTGCCGCCAACAACACCAGGCAATCAGGCTAATTCTGTAGCTAATGGCTTACCATCGCAATCCATTAATATCCCCAATACAGGGCAAAACACTACTACTACCATAACTATTCCCGGAGCTACCAGTCGTATAGCACCCCCTATTGCGGTTATCCCTAATCCCAATTTAAAAGTAGCTCCTAACGCTACCACAGAAAAAATTACCGCCACAGCAGCGCCAGCTAATACTCCTACTAAGCCGACAACACCACCCAAGCCCAAGGTTGCCGCTACCCGCACTGCTTCTGTTACCAATCCTCAAGTAGCAGAAGTTAGCGATTATTTTAACCAACGGTGGGAAGCACCAACGAACTTGAAGAGTTCGTTGGAATACAGCATTGTTCTAGATGTTGACGGTAGCATTCAAGTCATTGAACCCTATGGATTAGCATCTAGAACTTATCTCGATCGCACGGGAATGCCACTAATTGGCGAACGCTTTGTCTCCGCAAATCAAGGCGGTCAAAGTCCTAGAATCCGCCTACTTTTCAATCCGAATGGCAAAGTCCAAGCATTTTTAGAGACGAGTGATGCTAGGTAAAACAAATATTTCTTAAGTTTTGTTAGCTGTAATACTAAAATACTTAGGCAAATATCTCAATATTGGGTATTAATTACTATTGATGTTTTGCACAAAGTAAAGTACCGAATAAACTAATCTTTTAGGAGGATGCCATCATTGACAAAAGCGTGCAAAGATGCAGGTAAATAAAGGACCTCTTGCAATCATCTACCAAAGTTATCAACCAATGATTGATAACTCAAGTTCTCTTAAGAGGACTCAGTGCTTAATACACAAAAATTTCAGCCCATTGCAATGGAATTGAGATATTAGCCCAAAACCCAAATTTCGGGCAGGTTTTAGGTTTTATTGAATTGAGGAGTAGTGATATGGCAGGACAAATGTGTTGGTTATCCAGACAGGGCGACGACGGAGAAAAAATACTGCATTTGCAGACACAAGTAGATCGCTCTTGGCGACCTTATACAGCTTTTCCCCAAATTGCCGTACCAGATTACCGCGTACCTGGCGGCTCTAAAGGCTGGGCAACCTACCAAAAACTAATGAAAGCAGGCTGGACGTTAGTACCTAGTGCCAGAGCCAAAGAATTTGCGATCGCCCCAGTCGAAACTTTTAATAACCGCTAGGAGAACCTTCACCACGCGGATCGGCGGCTCCTGCCAATTGACCCTCTGGGGTGACAACGATCGCGTTCGCATTTCCCCAAGGCGATCGCACTTCTACTTTGTGTCCCCGTCTTTGCAGTTCGGCAATAGTCGCTGTATCTAAACCAAAAGGCTCCATTCTCAATTCGTCAGGCAACCATTGGTGATGAATGCGTGGGGCAGAAACTGCTTCTCCGGCATTCATATCGTAAGCCAAAACATTGAGAATGATTTGCAGCACGGTAGTGATAATTGTGCTGCCTCCCGGCGCACCCGTTGCCATCTTCAAGCGATTATTTTGGGTGACTATGGTAGGTGTCATGCTAGACAAAGGAGTTTTACGGGGGGCGATCGCATTTGCCTCACCGCCGACTAATCCGTAAGCATTGGGTACGCCGGGAGCCGCCGCAAAGTCGTCCATTTCATCATTGAGTAAAATACCCGTTCCCGGCGTAACTACCCCAGAGCCAAAGCCGTAATTGACTGTAAAAGTCAAGCTAACGGCGTTGCGCTGTTCGTCTACTACTGTTAAATGGCTAGTGTCGGCAGATTCTGCTTTAGTAAAGCGTTCTAAAGTTGCTTTATCTACGGGTTTTACTTTAGTTGACGGCGTTACATTGGTACGAATCTCTTGCCGTCGTTTGGCAGCATATTCGCGGCTAATTAGTTGTTGTACTGGCACTTTGACAAAATCGGGATCGCCCAAATATTCCGATCTATCGGCGTAAGCAATACGCATTGCTTCTACCATTAAGTGCAGTACATCCGGGTTGTGCCATCCTTTGGCTTTAAAATCGGTGTCGCCGATCATATTTAATATCTGCAATAAATGCACGCCTCCCGAAGAAGGCGGCGGCATTGAGCAAATGCGGGAGGCGCGGAAAGTTGGGCGCGGGAGGATTCCCGCGTCAACCTTTTCAAGAGAGCGGAAAGTACCGCAAACTGGAGTGCGCCAAATAGGTTTATAAGTTTTTAAGTCTTCAAGAGTAACTAAACCACCCTTATTTGTCATATCGGACGCGATCGCACGGGCAATATTTCCGGTATAAAAACTTTGGGGATTGATTGCAATTTGTTGTAAAGTCTTTGCCAAATCGCGCTGTACTAGCTTGTCGCCCACTGCGTACATTGAACCATTACGAGTAAAAACTTGCCGAGCGGCAGAGTTGCTCAGAATTTGCTTTTTGCGGCTTTCTACGGCTCCCACAAACCGCTCTGTGACTACAAATCCATCTTGAGCATACTTAATAGATGGAGCAACTAATTTTGCCCAAGGCAATTTTCCATGCTGGCGATGTACTTGATAAAGCCCAGCTACCGTACCGGGTACGCCCACAGATAAATAGCCATCAATACTTACATTTGGACGTACCTTGCCTTGGGCATCCAGGTACATATTTTTGGTAGCTTTTAAGGGAGCGCGTTCGCGAAAATCGAGCGCCTTCATTTCTGCATTTTTAGCTTGATGCAAAAGTAAAAAACCACCACCCCCAATACCCGCCGAAAAAGGTTCGACTACAGAAATAGCCAAAGTTGTCGCTACAGCAGCATCTACTGCATTACCACCATTTCGCAGTATTTCCAGCCCTGCCTGACTTGCCAAAGGATGAGCCGATACTACCATGCCGCGTTTGGTTGTCAGTGGTTGAATGAGAGCAGAGGCTGGTTGCGCCGAAAAAAAGAATAGAAAAACTAATAGAGGTATTTTAAGGTTATGGGTACTGAGCATTAACAGCTTTTGATAAAAAACAAGCAGATTCTCTAGTAATTATGCACTTTAATCGTCAACTTACTCATGCGATCATTTTGAGTAAGTTGACTATCAGGTTCTCAAACACTATGCAATCGTTTTTGAGTGCGACTGCTTGGCACAGGGGGCTTTTTGCTGCTAGTAGGCGACTTTGCCCAATTACTGCGACGTTGTTTAGAGCGCTTAGGCTGCGCTTGCTCTGCCCCAGCAATGGGTAGACTAGGCTCGTATCCTGGGATGGATTCTTTGGCAATAGGACAATTAAGCAATTTTTCGATACTCTCTAAAAAAGGATACTCATCTTTGCAGACCAAGGAAACCGCTCGTCCTTCCATCCCAGCGCGACCAGTACGACCAATACGGTGAACGTAGTCTTCTGGAACATTGGGCAGTTCAAAATTGACGACATGAGGCAGCTTTTCAATATCTAGCCCCCGTGATGCTACATCGGTAGCAACCAACACGCGCACCCTACCCTGTTTAAAATCGTTTAGAGCTTTCATGCGGGCTGCTTGACTTTTGTTGCCATGAATTGCGGCAGTTTTTAATCCATCTTTGGCAAGCTGCTCGGCTAGACGACTAGCACCGTGTTTTGTGCGGGTAAAAACTAGCACCTGTTTCCAGTTGTGAAAACTAATCATGTAAGCAAGCAAATCTCGTTTGCGATCGCGATCGACTAGATGAACGACCTGTTCTACTTGCTCGGAGGCGGTATTGCGGGAAGCAACTTCAATTAGAGTAGGAGACTTCAATAGAGTATTTGCAAGCTGCTGGATTGTTTTGGAGAAAGTGGCGGAAAACATCAGCGTTTGCCGGGAAGCGGGCAATTTTGCCAAAATTCTGCGAATATCGTGAATAAAGCCCATGTCTAACATGCGATCGCATTCATCTAGCACGAGTATTTCTATTTGGGATAAATCGATGTTTTTTTGCTCTAAGTGGTCGATTAGGCGACCGGGAGTCGCAACTACAATATCAACGCCTTGGCGCAAGGTTTGAATTTGCGGTTTAATGCCAATCCCACCATAGACTACTGCCGAGCGCAGAGATAGGTGTTTACCATAGGTTCTCACGCTATCGCCCACTTGTTGTGCAAGTTCGCGGGTGGGGGTGAGAATTAAGGCGCGAGGAGTGCGATAGTTTTTATTTGGGCTATTGTTGTTGAGGAGTTGCAACAGAGGCAATGTAAAACCTGCCGTTTTACCCGTTCCTGTTTGGGCGCTGGCAAGAACGTCTTTTCCTTGCAAAACCGCAGGAATTGCTTGCTGTTGAATGGGGGTTGGCTCGGTGTAGCCTTGTTCGGCGACAGCACGAAGTAAGTCCTTGGCAAGACCGAGATGAGAAAATGTCATAGATGCGATTGCTCCTAGTGATGCCCCTACCCAAAGCAAATGTCTGGAACCAGTCTAAGAGCAAGAAATTTTGGTTTAGTTGGATGGCTTAAATCAGCAAGTCCAATCCGCCAGCAACAGACCGGGATGCACTAGCAGAGATTCATCTTAACAGTAATTTTGATAAAGTATCTGAGCATTAGTGACCGATCGCCCAGGGTCGTCCGTGATGGTGGTTGCGCGTGTGGGTTGAGTGGTTGTGTTGGGGTGCGCGTTGCACTACGCGAGGTTCGGCGCTTTGTTCAACTCGTTTGCTTAGTTGGGTTGGGGTCTTGAGTATGCCTACCGCAGAGATGAGGCGTTTGGCTACAGTATTGCAAGTTGGACAAAACATCGGATCGTTGGCGGTTTGAATGCTGCGGCTTTGCTCAAATATGCCGCAAGTTTCACAGCGAAAATCGTATAAGGGCATTGTTTGCTATCTTCTTAATTATTGAACTTTTGGTTGGTAGCCATTATTTGGAGATCCCCCTAACCCCCCTTCAAAAGGGGGGAAAATATTTGGAAGTATCTTTCAGATTATTTACCTAGGTCGGTAGCACATTACGCTCAAAAATTGCTGTTGGTACAGCGATCGTACAGCAAGCGTTGGGAATGTCTACAATGCCGCTAATGCGTCCTTCTACTGGTGCAGAACCCAAAAGTAAATAAACTTGTTCGCCTGTATAACCAAACTTTTTGAAATAAGCGATCGCATTTAAGCAAGCACGACGATAGGCAACATGAGCGTCTAAATAGTACTGCTTGCCGGAAAACTCATCTACCGATATGCCTTCAAATACCAAAAATTCTGAGTATTGAGGTTGGACGGGACCTGGTTTGAATATGGGATTGATTAGCCCGTATTTTTCTACGCCACCTTTGATTAGCTCTACGTGCAAATCGAGGTAGCCAGCCATCTCAATTGCGCCGCAAAAAGTAATCTCTCCGTCACCCTGGGAAAAGTGAATATCTCCCATGGAAAGTTTTGCACCTTCAACGTAGACAGGGAAATAAACCTTTGAGCCTTTAGATAAATTTTTGATGTCGCAGTTTCCGCCATGTTCGCGGGGAGGGATAGTACGGCAAGCTTCTTGTGCTACGCGGTCAAATTCTCCGCTTTTGAGAGAACCCAAAATTGCATCTTTAGGGTTTGGCAGTAAAGCCAAAGCTGGTACGCGATCTGGATCTGTTGCTACTAATTCCGCCTCCCGCTTATTCCAAGTAGCTAACAATTCATGTGAAGGAGCGCAGCCAATTAGTCCAGGGTGGGGAATCCCAGCAAATCTTACATCAGGAATATGACGACTGCGCGCATAGATGCCTTGCAAGTCCCAAATTGCTTTTTGCGCTGTCGGATAATGCTCCGTTAAAAAGCCGCCGCCATTTTCTTTAGCAAAAATTCCTGTAAAAC
Organism: Aliterella sp. E5.1; assembly: GCF_057473825.1. NCBI lineage: Bacteria > Bacillati > Cyanobacteriota > Cyanophyceae > Chroococcidiopsidales > Aliterellaceae > Aliterella > Aliterella sp. E5.1. The sequence continues at coordinate 12,106 of NZ_JBYCCV010000017.1, read as the reverse complement.
CCCACTCGTAGCTAGGCAAAGTTCCCACATCTAAAATATCTACTACCAGCAAGTCGCCTGGTTCTGCACCGTTAACATGAATTGGTCCGCTAAGTACGTGAGGAATAGTCAAATTGACCGTGCGGATATCTTCAGGACTATCGTTGTTGTGAATTTGTCCATCCGTCCAGTCTTTGCACTCAATCCGAAATACTGTACCAGGATTGACAGACGCTACAGCTGGAATATCAGGATGCCAACGATTATGTCCAACCGCATCTTGTTCCGTCATTGGCTTATTTAAGTCAACTTTAAACAGTACTTCTGGCATAAGTTTCTCCTCTTTGTCTGTTTGTTGCAAGTTGGATTTTTCTTAAAAAACTAAGCAAATGAAGCTCAATTTTTATCAAACATATTATTAATTAGTAGCCAAAGAATACGAACCATTCAACTATATTGAAGCACTATTCTTCAAATACCAAAAAATTAATTACGTTTAATAAAAGCAAAAATACAGCAATTAGATTGTATTGATTAATACAAAAAACGAACTAGGTTTGTAGGACTTACACATCTAGGTTTGCCAAAACAAAAGCTTGATTATTTGTCTACAAAACTTTAGTTTGCAGGGGTTTTGGGGGTGGCTTCCCAAAATCTTGGTTTTTCTTAGGGTAAAATTTTAACGGCAAAAAGTAACAAAATAAGCAATTATTTGAGCAGACATCTTGCCTGCCCAATAATAAGAGTAAAAAAATAAATTTACTGCATTTCCTGCAAGACTTGACTAATTAAATCTGTTGGTACTTGATCCGTTATTTCTACTGCACCAATTTGAGTAGGTAGCACAAATCTAACCTTACCTGCTTTAACTTTTTTATCAGTTTGCAAAGCATCAATGATCGCATTAATATCTATTCCCGCAGGCAATTTAATTGTAAGTCCAGCTTTTTGAATTAGCGCAATATGCCGTGCTTGCGACTCTGCATCCCACCAATTCATCCCCAGGGCGAGTTTTCCCGCCGCTACCATCCCAATTGCGACCGCCTCACCATGATTGACAACACGATAGCCTGTCAGGCTTTCTACCGCATGACCAATAGTATGCCCGTAATTGAGGATTGTCCTTAATCCCGCTTCTTTTTCGTCCTTACTAACAACATCAGCTTTAGCTTGACAAGAACGTTCCAAAATAGTTTGCAGCAGGCTTGGGGAAAGGTAACGCATTTCGTCTAAGCGATCGCATTTTTCCATTTGTGCAAACAAGTCTGCATCCCAAATTATCCCGTACTTAATTACTTCCGCCATCCCCGCTTGAAATTCTCGCACGGGCAAAGTATCCAATACCTGGGGGTCTATTAACACCAGTCGCGGTTGATGGAATGCACCAATTAAATTTTTGCCTTGGGGATGATTTACACCCGTTTTGCCACCAATAGAAGCATCCACCATAGATAGCAGTGTCGTGGGTACTTGGACAAAATTAATCCCTCGTAGCCACGTAGCCGCCGCGAAGCCTGTCATATCGCCAATTACGCCCCCACCTAAAGCAACCATCGTTGACGCGCGTTCTAGACGGTTTTCTATAGCTTTGTCGTAGATTTGCTGGATAGAAGCTAAGTTTTTGTATTGTTCGCCGTCGTTGAGAATGCTTGTTGTGACATCAAAGCCAGCATTTTTGAGAGATAAAGTTACTTTTTCCCCATAATGACCAAACACTGAGGGGTTGGACACTAATAAAACTTTTTTACCCAGTTTGAGGGCAGCCATTTTCTCGCCCAGCAATTCTAAGTTGCCAGGAGAAACCGCAATGTCGTAAGACTCAGAAGGTAGATTTACACTAATAACAGACATAGCAAATAATCCAATCGGCGACTCTGCGCTGTATTTTACTTCAACTAATGTTTCAATATTCTTTATAGCTAATGGAGAAACACAAATGTTTGGAGTTATTTCTTACGTCCTGCTTTTGGGCGGTTTTTTTGCTCTCGCAGTGGGTTTGCTGTTCGGGCTACGCGCGGTTAAATTGCTGTAATTGCTGTGCTGGGCGCATTTTACCGATGCGCCCTATCTATAGACTTAACTAGCTAAAACTGTAACATTCACTTGGGGAGCTTGGGCTTTGAGTTTGGCTTCTTCTGCCAGATATTCAGCTAATTGCGATTCAATTTCTGCTTTGACGATCGATCGGTATTCGAGAAAATGCTCGATTTGGGCGCAGGTTGACAAATAACTACTAATTCCGCCGCGATTATAGCGATACATATTCACCAAATTGCGCCAGAAAGCATAGCGAGTTTTGCGAACTACTCCTTGCCGCCAGCAAATTGTCAAAAATGCTTGAATTACCTTTAAATCAACTCCGGTTTTAGAAGTATTACCTTTATCAGGATATTTTGCTTCTCCTAAAATGCGGAAGTGGCGGTAAGTACGATCTAAAAACTTCTCTGGATCGTACAATTCCCAAAAAGCAGCAACGTATTCGCGGGCGATTTCTTCTAAAGGGCGAGTAGGGACATAATTCATCAACGTAGTTTGGTTGATATTGGCATCTTTCGATCGCAATCTGCCTTCTTTTTCTAGGCGAATAGTCAGCGCTGTATCTGGCAATGCTTGCAGCATACTGAATATAGCCGTAGGAATTGAGGTTTTTTCGACAAACTTGACAACGCGATCGCCTGCGCCCGATTTTTCGCCGTCAAAGCCAATAATAAACCCAGCCATTACCCGCAGTCCAGTACGGGTAATGGCATGAACGGAATCTGTTAAAGAGTCACGAGTATTTTGAAACTTTTGCGTCAAAGTTAAGCTTTCTTCATCGGGGGTTTCAATGCCTAAAAACACCGAACCAAAGTTGCAATCAACCATCATATCCATCAATTCTTGGTCTTTTGCCAAATCGATTGATGCCTCGGTGGCAAAAGAGAAAGGATAGCGTTTTTTAACCATCCAGGGTTTTAAGTCTTTGAGAAACAACTTCACATTGCGTTTATTGCCAATAAAGTTGTCATCTACCATAAAAATGCTGCGCCGCCAGCCAAGCTGGTACAAGTATTCTAATTCGGCGATAATTTGCGCCGGGGTTTTGGTACGTGGTTTGCGCCCGTAAAGGACAATAATGTCGCAAAATTCGCATTGAAACGGACAACCGCGCGAAAACTGCACCGACATTTCCGAATAAGCATCAAATTTTAACAAGTCAAAGCGGGGCGTTGGGGTATTGCTGACATCAGGTTTTTCACCATTAATAGCCCGGAAAGTGCCGCTTTTTTCTCCTTTTGCGATCGCCTCTACAAACATGGGGAGAGTAATTTCCCCTTCATCCAAAATCAAAAAGTCTGCCCCTGCACCTTGGGCTTCTTGAGGTAAAGCTGTAGGATAAGGACCGCCCACTGCTACTAATTTACCGCGTTTTTTTGCTTCTTGAATTTGGGCAAGCAAGTCCTCTTTTTGGACGATCATTGCCGAAAGAATAACTAAATCTGCCCATTGCCATTCTTCTTCGGTTACTGAACTAACATTGCGATCGACTAACTTAAATTCCCATTCTTGGGGCAAAATTGCTGCTACGGTGACTAATCCCAAAGGTGGTAGCATCGCTTTGCGCCCTAACAATTCTAAAGTTTTTTCAAAAGACCAAAAGCTTTTAGGAAATAGCGGATATAAAAGTAAAACTTTCACGAAATATTCAACCTCTAATTTTGTTTTTAAACTGGTACGCTCTTTAGCAATCTGTTGGATGTACTGAAAGTCTTTCGGTTAGTTGCCAAGCGTTCAGATCCCCCTAAATCCATGCCAGATGCTTCAAGCCGGGAAATCCGACGGGCGCACTGGCTCCCCTTAAAAAGGGGGAATAATAAATATTTTCCTTTATTAAGTCAATTTTTCGTATTCTCTCCCTTTTAAGCTAATTGCTCCACATTTCCCCCCCTTTTTAAGGGGAGGCAAAAAGCGGATGAGCTTCCGCTTCCCGCTTTGTTGCCGTGGGTTAGGGGGGATCTCCTGCTAACAAACCATACCTTCTCAAACATCCCAATCTTCTTAATGCCGTTATTGTAGAGATTTTAGTGCTGCAAAGCGGCGGTTTTAGTTTCTACAGATTCCTTTGGTAATACCTGTTCTTGAGTCAGAAACTCCTCAAGCTGGCTTTCAATTTGATCGCGTACGATTTGGCGGTACTCCATAAAATGCTCAATATGAGCGCAAGTCGCCAGATAATGTTCCGCAACTCCTGGATTTTGCTTAATCATGCTAAACAAATGATGCCAAAACTTCCAGCGCGTACTGCGTTTGATTCCTTGTCGCCAGATTATGATCGCTAGTGCCTTCACAACAACTAATTCTGGTAACTTAAAGGGAGCTTTCCAAGTCGGCGCACCCATCATCAAAAAGCAACGATAAGTTCTGTCTAAATATTTTTCTGGATCGTACAACGCACAAAAAGCCTCGATATACTCTCTAGCAATATCCTCCAAAGGACGAGTAGGAGTAAAATTCATCAAAGTTGTTTGATTGATATTGCCGTCTTTGTCTTCTCGTAGCCGTCCTTCCTTGATTAAACGATGCCATAAGGCAGTATTGGGCAAAGCTTGCAGCATAGCAAAGGTAGTAGAGGGAATCGCTGCAAGTTCGGCAAACTTGACTATGCGACTTCCTGCTCCGGCTTTTTCGCCATCAAAGCCAATAATAAATCCTGCCATCGGGCGCAATCCAGCCCTAATAATTGCTTCGACAGATTCCGTTAGGGAACTACGGGTATTTTGAAACTTTTTAGTTAGTTGCAAACTGTCTTCATCGGGGGTTTCAATTCCTAAAAATACCGCCGCAAAGCCGCACTCTACCATCAATTCCATCAATTCTAGATCTTGGGCTAAGTCAATGGAGGCTTCGGTATCAAACCTGTAGGGATATTGGTGTTCTTGCATCCAAACTTTTAACTCTTGAAGCAACAATTTGACATTGCGTTTGTTGCCAATAAAGTTATCATCCACCATAAAAACGCCGCGCCGCCACCCTAATTGGTAGAGGTAATCTAACTCCGCAAGTAGTTGGGCTGGAGTTTTGGTACGTGGCTTGCGCCCATACAGCACAATAATGTCGCAAAATTCGCATTGAAACGGGCAACCCCGCGAAAACTGCACCGACATCATATCATAGGCATCGAGTTCTAATAAATCGAAGCGGGGAACGGGGGTACTTGTGACATCAGGCTTTTCTTGAGTGCGAAAAATGCCCGAAGTTTCGCCGCGTCCAACTGCTTCCACAAACATAGGGAGGGTAATTTCCCCTTCATCCAAAATTAGATAATCTGCGCCTGCTTTTAAAGCCTCATCGGGTACAGAAGTGGGATAAGGACCACCTACCGCTACTAATTTGCCTCGTTGTTTAGCAGCTTTAATCTGTTCGATTAGGTCGTCTTTTTGGACGATCATTGCGCTAAAAATACATATATCTGCCCATGCCCATTCTGCGTCGGTAACAGTACGAATATTGCGATCTACTAACTTAAACTCCCATTCTTGGGGTAAGATAGCCGCTACTGTAACCAAGCCCAAAGGCGGAAGCAAAACTTTACGGTTTACCAATTCCAGTATTTTTTCATAAGACCAAAAAGTTTTGGGAAATAAAGGGTAAACAAGTAAGACTCGCATACTATAGACCTCACACTATATTTGTTAGCCTAGCTCAAAACTTATATACGCAGACTCGGTTGGATTTTTACTTAAAGTTTTATTTCTTTGTTAAATTGCTTTGCATTATAAACTACTCAAGCAAGCAAAGATCGGCTAAGTTAGCATTTTAGAGTCAGTTATTTTAAATCTCTGTATATAGACCGATTGGCAAATCTAATTGTTCTTGATTTTGGCTCTAAATGTTGCGGATTGCAATTATTTTAGTTGTGAGCGATCGCTAAAATTAAGCAGCAAATATGTCAATTGCTACCTGTACTTAACTTCAGCTTAAATTCGTCAAATTTTACTACTTCTGAATCTGGTTTTAGCGTATCAAATTTATAACTACTAACACTGCCAGTAGCAGTATCTAAAATGCTGAACGCTGTAACGTCGTTACTAGCAATGTAGGGTAGCTTTTGACCGTTTTTACCTAAAAGGGGTTTGATCGTCGGTAATACAGGTTCTAGCCCATTAGGATCGCCTGTGGCTGCATAATTATTATTTCCAACTGGCACATCGCGGCGCTTGTCGCCTAAAGCAGCACCGTAGGAGTTACCAACATTAGAAGTTTCTAAAAAGTACATTCCGCTACTACTAACAAAACGGTTCCATAAATGCGAATGTCCATAAAATACCAACTGCACCGAAGCTGCTTCTAACAAAGGGACAATATCGCGGATCAGGTAATCTTGCTCTATTGGGTACTTATAGCTTACAGACGTAGTACCGTTCTTATCGGTGTTAATTATTTGGACTGGATTAGTATAGGCAGGAACAATATTATCTCCCAAAGAATGAGGCGGATGGTGCAACATCACAACTTTGTATTTTGCCTCTTGAAATTGAGGGCTATTTAGTTCCTCCTCTAGCCAATTGTATTGAGGGCTACCACGAGAAATATCCTCAAATATATGCTGTCCGTATCCCCATTCATCTGGGTTATTTACATCTTGTTGTCGTTCTTGATATTTACCTTTAGCCAACTTATCTAAGTTCGGAGTCCGCCAAATATTCGTCGCGTATAGTACAACCAAACGCACGTCGCCAAAAGTAACAGCATAGTATTTTTCGCCCCCGCGATCGCTTTGGGGTAATGTAAAAATTTCTTCGTAGGTATCGGTATTAAAGGAATAGTCTTTGACAAAGATGCGATCGCGCTTTTGCTTGAGTAGCTGTGCTATTGCAGCTTGGCGGGGATAAGCATCGCCAAATTCATCATCTAAGCTACCAGTCCTCTCAAAGCGCCCCATCACCTCATGATTGCCGATCGCTGTATATAAGGGAGCGTGTTGGATAATTTCGCCGCCAGTATAAGTAGTTTTAACGCCATTTTTCTCTAACTCATACTTAGCACGACCTTGGAGACAGGGAAAAAAAGCTCCCCCACGAATATCATCAAACCATTCTGACGCGCGATCGGGAATATTTACCAAGTCGCCAGCAAAAAATACTGCATCTACTTTCCCCACAGTTTCGACTACTTTTTGCAGATTAACCGCCGTCATTGGTTTAAGCTGATGGTCGGAGGTTAATAAAATCTTTAACGGCATACCTGGTATTGGTTTTGCAGCTAAGGTAAATTCACCGCTACTGATACTTTTACCGTCTTCTGTTACACTCGTTACCCGATACGGCAAGTGGATATTAGAACTAAGTTGGGTAATTTCTGCTTCGTGTCGCCAAATATCGCGTTTAGTAGGTTGTTTGTACTCAGTACCTACCATAGATTTTTGATCTTCACGAGTACGACGGCTAAGTTTTGTAGTTGTAGCGATCGCACTTTGACTAAAATCTTGAGCGTAACTAACAGTATGCCCAGATCCGGCAAACTCAGTAAACCACACCACCCGGACTGAATTTTCTGTTGGTAGTTGCAAAAATGGATCGCTCAATAGCTGAGGTACAGAAGTCATAATTGGTTGTTCAGCTGCCGTTGACCTTATTAAGATAATGCAGGTTGAAACTAATAATACCGCCGCACACCAACGGATAAGAGTGTTGAAGTTGAACATTAATTTGTTCTCAAATATTGCTAAAGAGCTACTTAGTCCTTGCTTAGAAAAGATTTAAAGATAAATATTAAGACGCTATCGCACCCAAAATCCCAGCTTAATCATAACCAAGACTAGCTAAATTAAATAAGCAGTTGGGTTGAGTTTTGTACTACTTTTTATTACCTATTGCTTGCGGACGGTTGACTATTACAGAAGCCGGATCTTCCGCCGTCCAGCCAAGTCCCGAAGCGTAGCGCAACTCAAAATGTAAATGCACCTGCTGAGAACTAGGTTGTCCAGTAGTACCTACTTTTCCGAGTAATTCACCTTGTTTGACTTGCTGACCAGTACGTACAGCAATACTTTGCAAGTGAGCGTAACGGGTTTGTTTGCCGCCTTGATGATTGACTACCACCAAATTGCCATAACTTGCTTGAATGCCCGCAAAAGCAACAATTCCGTCCTCTGCTGCCTGTACTGTAGTTCCGGCGGGTGCTAATAAATCTATGCCACTATGAAAGACTACTTGATTTGTAGCAGAATCAACTTGCCAGCCATAACCTAAACCTATGTTTGCTTTTTGTGGTAACGGGTAGCCGAGGATAGGTTGTGTAGAACTAGGCACAATAGGCTGTGGCGACCAATTTACTCCAGGAATAAATACAACTTGCGGTACGCTTTGACAACCATTGACTTCAAATAATACATCGGCGCGGACTTTGTATTTGGCTGCCAACTGCTTCCAAGTTTGACCCTTTGATACTTGGACGCGAATGCCGTTGTAAGGAGGAATCGCAATTTTGCTGCCAATAGTAGCTTGTCCATTTTGCAAAGCTGGATTTAGACCAATTAAAGTTGCAGGAATTAAATTGTATTTGGCGGCGATTTCTTCTATAGTTTCGCCTGGTGCTATTTTGTGGCTCACTAGACGAGCTAAGGCAGGAGTAGAACAATTTTTGGGCGGTGTGGGTGCAGCAATGGCTGAGCGATTATCGGTTGCTAATATTAAACCAAAAAGTGTTGAAAAAAACAGTAAACGCAGAACCATAGCAATTAAATTGTAATTAGGGTACAAGTGCGATCGCATTGTCATTAAGCAATTACCCGGGTTAACGTGGTTTCGCCCCAGCAAAGTTAAAGTTAAAACTAGCTAGAGCGGCATTAGCAAGTTTAAAAATTAATATCTGCATCGCGGTTAAAAAGCAGCAAATAATATGGGCGTATCTTTAAAACAGTTGGCTTTTTCTCTTACTTTACTGGTTATCGGCGGTGGTGCGGGGGTCTTAGGCAGCCGCTATTTACCCGCGCCAAAACAAACATTTCAGCAACTGAGAACTGTACCAGTAATCCAGCCCTCAGCGTCTCCACCAGTAGGTAGTAGCGTCACGGCGGGGATTATTCCGAGTAGCGATCGCAATTTTATTGCTACCGCCGTCGAACAAGTAGGTCCGGCGGTAGTAAGAATTAACGCCACGCGCAAAGTAACAAATCAAATTCCTGAAGCCTTGGATAATCCTTTATTTCGCCGCTTTTTTGGCGACGAGCAACCTATTCCCGACGAGCGAGTAGAGCGCGGTACAGGATCGGGCTTTATTTTAAGTGCGGATGGGCATTTACTCACTAACGCCCACGTAGTCGCAGATACAGATACAGTGCAAGTTACGCTCAAAGATGGACGCAGTTTTGAAGGGAAAGTTGTCGGGGTAGATGCTGTTACCGATGTAGCGGCGGTAAAAATTAAAGCGAATAATTTGCCCCAAGTTAGAATTGGCAACTCCAATAACTTAATTCCTGGTGAATGGGCGATCGCCATTGGCAATCCGTTGGGATTAGATAACACGGTAACTATTGGGATTATTAGCGCTACAGATAGATCTAGCGCTCAAGTTGGGGTTCCAGACAAGCGGGTAACTTTTATTCAAACCGATGCCGCAATTAATCCTGGTAACTCTGGAGGACCGCTATTAAACTCTCAAGGTGAAGTTATCGGGGTAAATACAGCAATTCGCTCGGATGCTCAGGGGTTGGGTTTTGCAATTCCAATTCAAACCGCCGCCCGCGTAGCCAATCAGTTATTTAGTAAAGGCAGCGTGGATCATCCATTTTTAGGCATAAAAATGGTGGATCTAACTAGCACTACTAGAGAACAAGTTAATCAAGAAACTAATTTGAATGTTAAGCAAAATTCTGGAGTGTTAATCGTCGAAGTTTTAAGAAAATCACCCTCCGAGCAAGCAGGATTAAAAGAAGGAGATGTAATTCAAAAAATTAACAATACTCCAGTGAAAAAATCCTCGGAGGTGCAGCAGTACGTTGAAGCTACTACGCTCGGAACTACTTTAGCGATGGAAATTAACCGCGATGGCAAAGTTCAAGTTATTCAAGTTAAGCCAGGAGCGTTTCCTGAAAGTAAGGGGTAGTAGCAACTCTTACAATTGATTGCGGGCTTTAAGTTGTAGATATCGGTCTACAATTTGTTCGCTAATGCGATCGCAGGTTGAATCTAATACTAATACGCCTTTTTGCTTGAGCTTGGCAAAAGCTAACTGACGCTGGGCGAGTAAATCTAAGGCTACGGCGCGAGTGTAAGTAGCGGTTACGTTTTGGGTGGGAGTGTGGGCAATTTCGTCTACTTGGCGATCGCCTAATGTGACGCAAAAAGGCAAATAACGGGGCGCAAGTCGTCCCATAGCGGCTAATAATTCCGCCGAAGCCGTGCTGTCTACGATTTCAGTAATCAATACCACTAACGCGCGTCTAGTTTGCTGTTGGACTACGTTTGTAACCGCTCCCATATAGTCTGATTCCAGCAGCACGGGTTGAATCGGTGTGAGGCGATCGATCAGGTGGCTTAATTGATGTTGACCTCGTTCGGGTCTAATCCATAGGTGCATCTGGCGATCGAATACACCAACTCCTACGCGATCGCCTCTATTTAAGCCCGCTAGAGCTAAAGATAAAGTAGCATTCATTCCCCAGTCAAACCGCTTTAATCCCTGAACTTGAGCCGTCATCAAGCGCCCGCGATCGAGCAGTATAATTAGGGTTTGCTCTTGTTCTGGTGCCAAAACTCGCACTAAAGGGCGATCGCGCCTTGCGGTAGCTTTCCAGTCAATTAAGCGCAAATCGTCGCCTTTGCCATAATCGCGCAATTCGGCAAACTCTGTACCTATACCTAGAGTACGCATTCTCCGCAGCGCACCGCTAGACTGTAATGTCAGGCGAATTGATAGACTTTTTAATCCTAATAAGTCTGGGTAAACTTTGACTTTTTGGCTGCAATAAATTTTAAAGTCATCCCAAGCAAGTCCCCAACTACCTAGCTGGCGCACTTGAAGATCGCCATAGTCAAATTCGCCGCGTTTAGTTGGAGAAACAGTATAGGTTAATTCGCTAGTGGTATTGCTGGGTAAGGAAGTTTGTAAGATTGGCTGAGACTTAAATTCTGTCGGTGGGCGATCGCAGATCTGGATTTCGATGGGGCGATTTTTTGAGTTTATAGTTAACACTACGGGGTTATCTCGCCCAATAGATAATCGCGGTTGCAAGGTGCGCTTTATTTGGACGCGGTGAGATTTTACTTGCAAACTATCTACCACCATTAGGGCTAAAACAATGGCATCAAATAGCAGAGTAATCGCTATACTTGTTTGCACATTCCAGATGATAGCTGTGGAAAGAGCGATCGCAATTCCAAATAGCAGTAATAAATAGGTTCTTTTTGAGGGAATCATTTAAGGACTTTATTTAAGGTGTAACATTTAAACTCGTCTATTCACCAGAAGGGATAAAAGCAGCCTAGTAGTAAAGACGCTTTATAGCGCTCCAGCACAACTTTATATAAATTCGACTAACTTGATACATTGGTTAGGGCATTAATTATTGTTCGCAACGCACTCCTCCCTAATGATAAGCACGCCGGAATACGAAGTTATTGTTGTTACCAAAGAAAATTTTGAACTTCGCGAGAATGAATACTTAGGAACTAAAGATAAATTTTGGTTTAAGCATGAAAATCTGGATTATTTATATAAACAAGCCCGATCAAATGTAGGCGAAGATTGGGCAGAAAAAGTCGCAGCCGAATTGTGTGAAATATTAGGAATACCACACGCCGAGTATGAGTTATACTAAGTTGCGATCAGAGGTAGTAATTGAAGGTGAGGAAAGAAAGTCATAGAGCGCAGGCGCTCACTATTAGCAGAAAGTTCAAGTAAGCCTTGGCAAAGTACATCTTCTACTTGTTCAAGGGAGGAAAAGGCTTGATTATAAAAGTTGTTTTCTCGAATATCTTCCCAGATATAGCAATCCTGAATGGTTCATGAAAATGCACCATACATGAATATCTTTGGGAAATTAAAAATTTGTCGGTGAGTTACTAGCTCAAACAAGCGCTTGACAGCAAAGAAAGATTTACACAGATGATAGAACTCTCGGATAAACCTCTTTGCTTGCAACCAC
>NZ_JBYCCV010000016.1:0-70106 GCF_057473825.1 Aliterella sp. E5.1 | reverse complement strand
GTGGTTGCAAGCAAAGAGGTTTATCCGAGAGTTCTATCATCTGTGTAAATCTTTCTTTGCTGTCAAGCGCTTGTTTGAGCTAGTAACTCACCGACAAATTTTTAATTTCCCAAAGATATTCATGTATGGTGCATTTTCATGAACCATTCAGGATTGCTATATATTTTTATAGAACCCAAAACATGAGCCAAAACTGTGATCGCAAGATAAACAAATGATAAATTTATGCTCAAGCTCTCTATTGGTTGGATGAGTCTAATCTATATAACGCCGCTTAGAAGACGATCGCGATTTCTTTTGTGGCGGACGGCGATCGCCCCCCAGCCGACGGCTGACATCTACAAACATATCTCTTTGCAAAAAGGGATAATCGCTTACCCAAAGACTCCGACTGGGAATATATAAGTCTGTAACTTCGTCAATATCACTCAAGTCTGGGCTGTTTGATAGCAATACCATTTCTGCTATTTGACCTGTGACGATCACTTTATGTTCTTTCCGCAGTGGCACTTGTACCGTAGTTACAAACCCTGTTTCATCGCCAATTTCTAAGTTTAGTCTGCGTTCGCGGTTTTCAATTAATACAAGTTCGCCGATTTGATTTACTGTTTCTTCGGTGTTGATTAATTCTTCAGTTAGGAATATATCTAAAATCCGACCGCGAAAAAAGCCAGCGTAGGGATAGCGGCGATATTTCTGATTGCGTAAACTTGCCCAATATACTGGTCCCCAAAACCAGTAGAGTCCGCCAATTAGTCCCGCACCAAATAAGATCGGACTAAAACCTCTGCCTAAGAAAAATCGCAGTAGTAAGACACCCAATACAGCGACTACAGAAATTAACAGCCGCTTCAAAAAATCTGCGGATTTACCCCAGTAGTATTTGTATTGTTGGGCAGAGGCAATTCGAGGTATAACTTGTTCAAATTTCTGGCGTGTAAGAGGGACTAACATGGGAGAAGTTTTGAGGACGGCTTATAGTATCTTTTCTAGCCCATAAATCAGGGATTTTAACAATAGCACTTTGCGAATTGCCAATAATACCCCTGGCATATAACAAGCGCGATCGCTTGTATCGTGGCGTAAGGTATAAACTTGACCCGTAGCGCCAAAAATGACTTCTTGATGGGCAATCAAGCCTGGTAAACGGATGCTATGAATTCTAATCCCAACGTTTGCTAAACTACCCCTCGCACCGGGTAATTTCTCCGTTTCTTCAACTAAAGCTGGGTTAAAGGGTTTGCCCATTTCTGCCAATATTTCGGCGGTTTGAATTGCCGTACCGCTTGGCGCATCGGCTTTTTGGTTGTGGTGCAGTTCAATAATTTCTACATGATCGAAGTATTGGGAAGCACTGGCGGCGGCTTGCTGGAGTAAAACCATGCCAATAGAAAAATTAGGAATAATTAAGCAACCCGTACTAGCTTTGTCGGCAAAGTCTGCTAAATCGCTTATTTGTTCGGCGCTTAAACCCGTCGTCCCGACTACCGGACGCACCCCGTAAGCGATCGCCGAACGAATATTATTGTAAATCGAGCTTGGATGGGTAAAATCTACCATGACGGCGGGCTGTTTTTCTTGAGCAGCGAAGGCAAGCATCGGCTCAAACTGGTTGGTGATCGGGATTTCCAAGGGTTCGCTTAAACCAGCTAATTCCCCCGCGTCTCGATCTTGGTATTGGGGGTTGCGGTCTACAGCGCCTACTAAAGTCATATCCTCAGATTGGGCGATCGCGCGGACTACTTCCCGTCCCATTTTGCCTGCCGCACCGTTGACTAGCACGGGAATAGGATATTGTGCCATGGTCTAAATTCTCTTGAAGCTATGGGTAAAGATTGATGCTCGTCTCAACTTTAACATCTTGGGGACTTCACGCTAATTTTGGGACGGACTTTGCACGTGTCAATTAAGATTGGATATTGTTACGCTCGAAATAGATGAGAGTTCAATCATAAATGATGCCAATTTTGCGTAAATTTACAATATTGTTTTTGTGCCTAACTTTGAGTGTGACAACTATTGGCTGTGGCAGCAATACCGCAGCCGTCCGCCAAAGCCCCAACACACCCCAACAATCGGCAGCACCTTCAAAAATTGCTGACGGCAAGTATCCCGTCCAGCAAGCTAGTTATAGCGATGCGAATGGAGAATATGAGCTATTTTTGCTCAATACTCCTCCCGGTCAACCGCCGAGTTTTCGCACGACAAATTTGCAAATGGCGAGGTTAACCGATGAAGAAATCAAAAGCGGTGAGAAAAGCTATCTAAATGTAGCCAACGGACAACCTGCGTTGCACCTTACGGAAGACTTCAAAATTGAGTACAACCACACTGTGACCGAAAATCAAGTCAACCCGCAAACTGGGCAACAAGAAACTGTCGTCGTGCGTCGCGAGAATAGTTTTTGGAGTCCTTTTGCTGGCGCTTTAGCAGGTCAGGCAATTGGTAGCTTGTTATTTAGACCCCAATACTATGTACCCCCGGTCTATCAACCTGGAAGTAGATTATTAACAGGTTATGGCGGCTACGGCAATACTTACGATCGCGCTGTAACCAGTTATCGCACTCGCTACAATGCGCCACCCTTGGAAGTCAGAAATCGGACTAATTTCCGGACTACTGGTGGGATTAGAAGACCATCATCTTCCACGGTACGCCGTTCGCCTTCAAATGCTGGCAGCCGTTCTAGTGGCTCTGGTTTTGGCTCTAGCACCTTACGCCCTTCTGGTAATTCTAGTTCCAGCCGGGTTAGACGACCTTCATCAGGTAGTTTTGGTAGTGGGAGTCGTTCTCGTTCTAGCGGTTCTCGGAGTCGTTCTAGAAGTCGGCGCTAAATAAGTTTGAGAAAAGGGAGTAGATCTTTCTACTCCCTTTTTTTTATCTAGGGTGTTTGCCAGATTCTTTGATGGTATTGAGCTACATCTGCGTAAGGATCGGGTGCTGGGTGGCTGTGGTCGTGATGGTGATGGTGGTGTCCGTGTTCGTGACCGTTTGAGTTATTTCCTACCGCCGCTAGGCGGAATTTGCACATCTCGCAGTTCATCTGTACTTGACCAAGTTGAGTTTCAATTTCTCGCTCTCTCAGCACGGAAAATAACTGAGGATGCAAGCCCATTTCGGGCAAACAATCAATTTTGATCTCTGGATATTGCTGTTGCTCTACGCACGTAATATCAAAAATCTTCTTGACTAATATCCCAGTAAATAAGAAGTACGGCAAAACGATAATTCGTTTGGGCTTGTAAAGTCGAGCGCGGCGAAACCCTTCTTCTAGGCGGGGGTGGGTAATACCGATAAAACAAATTTCGACCGTGGAGTAACCGCTACCTTCCCAAAGAATCCGAGCTAGTTTGTACAAGTCTCCGTTAGCATCGGGGTCGCTTGCACCGCGACCAACAAATAATAATACTGTATCGGCGCGATCGCACTGATATAGTGCATCAAGTTCAGCTAAACGCGACTTCCATAAGTCTACAATCCCCGGATTTATGCCAAAATGCCGCCCATAATGAAACTTGACTTGGGGATGTCTGACTCTAGAACGATCTAATTCGTTCGTGACATCAAATTTGTTATGCCTAGCTGCAAATAATAATATCGGCAGCACTGATAGCTCGGTATAACCTTGTTCTACACACAAATCTACTCCTTGTTGAATTGTTGGTTCGGTGAGTTCCAAAAAACAAGGTAGTACGGGTCTAGATGTATCCAAGGCTTGATAAGCCGCCGTAAAGTCTAAAAAACTTTGTCGTCCTGATTCGTCTCTAGTACCATGACCAATCGTCAGTAAGGGACGATGGAGCGGTAATGGTGGTAATTTTAGTGGTGGGATGGAGTATTCGATGTTTGTTGTATTTACAGCAGTCATTGAAAATTAGTTATCCTTTCCCGTGCGACGCAGGAAATAAATTGAGCTAGTGATAATTTCGGCATCCTGGCTAACGATAACTGAATTTAAGACAACTCAATGGTTAGATTTGTCCCTACAGCAGACTCGTTTACAGTTGCGGCACAGCCCCGGATTTGCACCGGAGTTTCCCGAATATCACGATCGCGCTTTAGTGCTTAGTTATCTTAACCGATTTAACTTAGTTCCCAATCCGGGGTAGGGGGGTTAATCTGGGTTGCGCGATCTAATATGCGATCGCGCGAGTTCTTTACAATAGCCTTAATTTTCACCTGCTATATCTCAAATATCCTACTTAGGTTACTTGCTTTAATAAAGAATTTTAACTGCGGCTAACTATCAAAATAAATACTTAATTATTTATCAATAAAATTTTATTTTGTTAAAAATAGCCTACGCAAATAGTTTCCGACACAAAGAGAGCTAAGAAGATATTTGTTTTACTTATGACTGAAATAAGTCTCAAAAAACCAGTCTATGGGGGGAATAATGCCTAAAGCAAACTAGCGATGATTGATTTAGTATTAGTCTGTATATTGGCTAAGTAGATTACTCAACTAAAGTTCTATAAATGGAGCAAGTTTTTAGTCATAATCTAAGATTAAAGACAAAAAATTAGGCTACTTTTTATCAGTCTTAGTTGAGCAGTTTAGTTTGTTATTTACACTGAAAAATACTATTTTGTGCTAGTAAGCTTTGACAAAGATTAAAAAAAAGGAACTTACAATATGAAGATTTCTAATTTATCTAAAACTATATGGGCAAGTGCTTTTATTTTTAGTTTAACTACTCTGCCTGTAGTACCTGTGTCTGCTCAAGATAGTAGCGGAAGTGGAGCCGGAACATCGGGAACTGGAACCGGAACATCGGGAACAGGGACAACCACAGCGCCTGGTACAGGTAGTACAACTACAGGAACAACTCCTAACACAACTACTGGAACAGGGACAACCACAGCGCCTGGTACAGGTAGTACAACTACAGGGACAACTCCTAACACAACTACAGGAACAACTACAACTCCTGATACGACCACTGGAACAGGGACAACGACAATTCCTGGAACCGGAACAACTACAACTCCTGATACGACCACTGGAACAGGGACAACGACAATTCCTGGAACCGGAACAACTACAACTCCCGATACGACCACTGGAACAGGGACAACGACAATTCCTGGAACCGGAACAACTACAACTCCCGATACAACCACTGGAACAGGGACAACAGGTAGTACGACTACTGACACACAGATAACCACTCCTAGTACCGGAACCGGGACAACAGGTACCACGGTAAGCCCTGGAAGCAGCACAACCGATACAACAACCACAACGACAACAACTCCTAGTACAGGTAATACAACTACAGATACCGTCGTACCTAGCACTACAACAGGTACACAAACCACAAGTTATCAGCAAACTAACGAGCGGACTTTTGATTGGGGATGGCTAGGTTTGTTAGGTTTAATTGGTTTAGCTGGTAGGCTTGCCAAAGGTTCAGAAAAGACTGCTTACAGCGACCCTTACGAGACAACTGGCTCAGTTAGACGTTAGAACAGAAAAAAGGAACTGCGACGCAGTTCCTTTTACAAAATCCTGGCATTTTTACCATCTATTGGGCTTAATGTAAGTCCGGTTTGCTCCTCTAATAATTATTGTTGTTCTAGGTTCTCGGTAATAATCGACTCTAGAACCGTTGTAGATGGTTCTTTGAGGTTCCCGATAATATTTGAAGTTTGGTCTTTTATAATTAGTTCTTAGAGGACCTCGGTAATAGTTACCTGGAGAGCCGTAGTAAACTCTTTTTTCTAAGTATTGGTTGTTTCTAGCTTCTGGGTGGAAAATATAAACCTTCCGTTCATTGTTTCGATAACCTGTTGATTTCGCATTGGCACTAGCAGCAAAGCTGGTTGAACCTAAAGTAAGAGCCGCCAAAATTAGAAGTGTTTGCTTGTATCTACCCATATTTATCTACTTCTGATCGGAATACTTATGTATATAATTTATCCAATAACTTATTGATTTTGTCGTTCCTATTTTCTTTGCTCCGTATTTTTTTTGGGCTATTGGTAAGGGTTGCAGCTATTCTATAAATTCTTTTAGTGAAATACATCCCGAAAAAGTTATTAATGGAAGCATGACTAATTTAATTAGTTTTTATTGCTTGTGATATTGTATTAGCGCGATCACCTAAATTAAAGAGCGAAACACCTACAAAATATTTGTGAGTATTTCTCATACTTGTGATTTTTCTGACTATTTTTGGGAGCGGAGGTGTAAATTTGCCCGCACGTAGCCAAAAATCTAAAATTTTCTGTACTCTTGCGCGATCGCTCGCACTCAAGCAGCAATTCTTCTCAATCGCAAGCTAACAATATTTGATTTAAGCAAATAGTACCAAATCTTGCTGCAAAATTCTTTTTGTTAGTTTGATATTTTTAGAGCTTTTGGCAATTAACTTTTTACAAGATATGTGGATTGGCTACCGATTAATATTAATCAAGGCTTGAATTATTGAGTTTGTGCCGTCAAAATAAAACTTAAAAGCAGGGACTATATTGAGATGGAGTAATAAATTGTGATGGCGATTTAAATAGGCAATTTGTTAATATAATTTAGTGCTGTCAATAAAAAGCTAAAGGTAAAATACCATGCCACATACAATTGTTACTAACATCTGTGAAGGTGTCGCTGATTGCGTAGATGCTTGTCCGGTGGCTTGTATTCATGAAGGTCCAAGCAAAAATGTTAAGGGGACAGGTTGGTACTGGATTGATTTTGCTACTTGTATAGATTGTGGCATCTGCATTCAAGTTTGTCCGGTAGAAAATGCGATCGTTCCTGAAGAAAAACCGGAATTACAGCAAACGCCACAATAATAGCGATTTTAGGTTTTAGTGAAACTAGACTAGGAGGTCAATTCATGGGCAATCGCCCTCAAAAATTGTAAAATCGTAACTAACTTCTCCCGTAAGCTAAATGTTGGACATGAAAAATTCTGCGCCGCTATTAGAAGTTGAAAATGTCTGGGCTGGTTACATCAAGGATCTAGATATTTTGCAAGGCATAAATTTTCATATTTTGCCCGGAGAATTAGTTGCGGTAATTGGTCCAAATGGCGCAGGAAAATCTACTTTAGCTAAAACAATTTTTGGCTTATTGACTCCTCATAAAGGCACAATTACCTTCAAAGGTGAAAAAATTGCTGGACTAAAATCAAATCAAATTGTCAGGCGTGGGATGTGCTATGTCCCGCAAATTGCAAACGTATTTCCTTCACTAAGTGTAGAAGAAAACCTAGAAATGGGTGCTTTTATTCGTAATATTCCTCTAAGTAGTCTAAAAAATAAAATATACGATACATTTCCAGGTTTAGCCAATCGGCGACAACAAAAAGCCGGAACTTTATCGGGGGGAGAACGGCAGATGTTGGCAATGGGTAAAGCATTGATGCTAGAACCAGATTTATTATTGTTAGATGAACCAAGCGCTGCTTTATCTCCGGTACTGGTAAGCAGTGTATTTGAGCAAATTCAACAAATAAATCAAACTGGTACAGCGATTGTTTTAGTCGAACAAAATGCCCGTAAAGCCTTGTCAATGGCGCATAGAGGGTATGTATTAGATACGGGACGCGATCGCTTTTCTGGAGCCGGGCAAGATTTACTGAACGATCCTAAAGTGGGAGAATTGTATTTAGGTGCGGGAATGGCTCATTAGACATGGTTTTAGAACTTTGTAGCCAAGAGATTGAAGCTATCTGTCAGCAGGGTGAAAGTGCTTATCCTCAAGAATGCTGTGGTTTATTGCTAGGAAAACTCAATAATCGTAGCAAAACTGTAGTAGAAGTTAGAGCAACTCAAAACGTTTGGAATGCTGAAGCGGCAGAATTATTTAGCACTGTGGAGGAAAGTAGAGCAACCAATCAACTTAGCAATTATGCGATTTCTCCCCAAACTATCTTACAAGTGCAAAAAGAAGCACGCGATCGCGCCTTAGAGATTATTGGCATTTATCACTCTCACCCCAATAGTGCTGCTATTGCGTCAGAATGCGATCGCCTATATGCGTGGGAACAATACTCGTATATTATTGTTTCGGTAATTCAAGGCAAAGCCCAAGAATTACTTAGCTGGGAACTAGATCGCGATCGACAGTTTCAAGCTGAAGAAATTATTATTGTTAATAACTTAGTTTAAAACCTAGGAAAATCTAAAACAAAGTAGGTTGTTTTTGGATAGGATCTTATTTCGTTCCTCAATTTGGTTGCCATGCTCAATCCTAACTTGGATGAAATTCAATTAACAAAAGAAGAATACGAACGCTATTCTCGCCACATTATTTTGCCAGAAGTGGGGCTAGAAGGGCAAAAACGCCTCAAAGCTGCCAGCGTGCTGTGTATTGGTACGGGGGGCCTAGGATCTCCATTACTGCTGTACTTAGCGGCGGCGGGAGTTGGACGCATCGGAATTGTTGATTTTGATGTGGTTGATAACTCTAATTTGCACCGTCAAGTCATTCACAGCACTTCCTGGGTAGGCAAACCCAAGATTGAATCCGCCAAAAATCGCGTTTTAGAAATCAATCCTAATTGTCAGGTAGATTTGTACGAGACTCGCCTGAGTTCTGAAAATGCCTTAGATTTAGTAAAACCTTACGATGTGATCGTCGATGGTACAGATAACTTCCCTACTCGCTATCTAGTCAACGATGCTTGTGTTTTGTTAAATAAGCCGAACGTCTACGGCTCAATTTTCCGTTTTGAAGGACAAGCAACAGTTTTTAACTACGAAGGCGGACCAAATTACCGCGATTTGTACCCCGAACCACCACCTCCAGGGATGGTTCCTTCTTGCGCAGAAGGCGGCGTACTTGGCGTTTTGTGCGGCATTATTGGTACTATTCAGGCAACAGAAGCTGTCAAGATTATTTTGGGTCAAGGAAATACTTTAAGCGGTAGGTTGCTGCTGTATAACGCCCTAGACATGAAGTTTAGAGAGCTAAAGCTGCGCCCCAATCCAGTGCGCCCAGTAATTGAAAAGTTGATAGACTACGAGGAATTTTGCGGGATTCCTCAAGCGAAAGCAGAGGAGGAAAAACGACAGATGGAATTATCAGAAATGACCGTCCAGGAGTTGCAGGCATTAATTGAGAGTGGTGCAAAAGATTTTGTCCTGCTTGATGTCCGCAATCTTAACGAGTACGAAATTGCCCAAATTCCGGGGTCGGTTTTAGTGCCATTACCAGATATTGAGAGCGGACAAGGAGTTGCTAAAGTTAAGGAATTGCTCAACGGTCATCGGCTCATTGCTCATTGTAAGATGGGCGGGCGCTCGGCGAAGGCTTTAGCCATTCTTAAAGACGCGGGCATTGAGGGAACTAATGTCAAAGGTGGTATTGCGGCTTGGAGTCGGGAAGTCGATCCTTCTGTACCGGAATATTAGACTTCATCATTTAACCCTGTATTCCAACTCAATAAAAATTGGGCTTGATTTTCCCCCCTTTTTAAGGGGAGGCAAAAAGCGGGAAGAATAGCGATACCCGCTTTATTGCCGTGGGCTAGGGGGGATCGAATTTTTGCGTATTGCCTATGTAAGCCCTATCAAAGCTAGAAGTTACTCCGCAAATTGCGGATAGAATTAACCAATTTAGAGTATTCAATCGAAAGTCAAATAAAGTGACATCTACAGTGTTGAAAAGGGTGACAGATAGAAAGGCGAGGATGTAACTGAAAAATATTAGTTTGTCTGGGCTGGGACGAGTGCGATCGCCTGCAACTAAAATAATCGCTCTGATCAATACCCCGCTAACTAAAAGACACAGTAAAATTGTTGCCGGAATCCCGGTTTCTGCGGTCATCATTAAAAAGAAGTTGTGGGGATGTCCTAGCCATAGGTGCATCTTTGCTTCATAGAGAGCGGTAAAGTTACGCAGTCCCCAACCAGTCCAAGGACGCTGGAGCGTTAAATCCCAAGCAAATTGCCATTGGGTAGTTCTTAGTAATGCTATTGGGCGGTCTGGGTACAATTGGTCTGTTAGCCGCGCCCAAAAGAAAGCGGGGACAATTTTTCTAAATAATTCTTGCAGGGGCGATGTCCCAAAGGCTGCTAATAAAATACTACAAGAAATCGCACTTACTCCAATCATTACCCAGCGCCAACCTTGATAAATAGCGTAGCCTAAGAGGGCAATTATGCCGATCGCCCAAGCGTTACGAGAATTGGTCAATATTATTGCCGTCAAGTTGCCTAATGCCGCAATGCTTAAAAATAGCAGGGTGAAATAATTAGGTTTTTTGGCGCGATCTTGATATTTTTCTAGCAATAAGCCCAAATTGAGGATAAAAACAATTACTAAGTAGCCAGCTAAAATATTGGCGTAGAGGAATATAGAGGACATTCGCCCGGTGGGATTGCCAAGGGGCGCAACTTGCCAACCAATTATGGGCTGCAAGTAGGCAGGAGTAACCCAACCTAAAAATAATTGCCCCAGTCCAATAGTTACGACCGGGATAGAAGTAATTACTAACAGCCAACTGATGCGGCGTAGTTGGGTAGGGATACAAATTAACTGCCTAAAGCCAGCAAATAAGATAAAAAAGGGTAAAAAGTTAAATAAGCCTAAAAAAGCATCGCCACGATTAACAGCAAAGCTGGTAGAAATGACAAGTAAGGCAGCTATTGTTGCCATTCCCCAATTTAAGGGACGGTGAATAATGCGGCGGTACTGCTGCCAAGTAATTAACAAAGCAAAAAAGATAGCCAATGCCCCCAGCGATGGCAACAAAGGCAACAATATCACCCCTATTTGGGCGTAGTTCCAAGCAAATTGGGGTTGCAGTTTCAGATAATAGTGCTTTAAACAGTCTCCCAGCACGCTTCTTCTGCACGGGTGAGACGAATTTGGGCTAAGGCAAAGATAGTTGGAATAATCCGCCCGTAATTAGTAGATATTGACCGCCAACCCAAGTCAGCAAAAAACCACGTCCACAAGACCGGACCCATACAAGCAAAGATGCCTCTAACAGCGCCATAACGAGCGGCAGTCATGGTCATACCCTGCTTTGCACTCTGGAGGACAAGTTGACTTTGCAACTGCATTGCGGCGGCGGTTCCGCCTCCAATTAGGGCTTCTTTGGCTAATTGATAGCTGGCAAATTGAAGGGCAAATTGACGGGCAATTTGTTGGAGTAACATCGGCTGGATAATTGAACTAACAGCTATTGCACTACCACCTTTGACTAATAAGGCTATGGGGTCGCGCTGGACAGCTAAAGGTAATGGTTCCGATAGTTCGCACTTAGCTAGAGATTTTTGGACTTTGGTTGTCAATTGAGAGCGATCGCTTTGGGGTAGTTGTTTCCAAGCTTTGCCTAATAAGTTTAAAAATACCTCGGCTTCTAAGTCTGTAGTAGCGAGGTTGTTGGAGTACGGTATTTTGAGATAGCGACACACTTGAATGATTGCTGTACGATAGGTTACGCGCTCGGTGCGTCCGCGCAAAACGGTTACGCCATCGGCGGCTAGATAGCGAAATCTTTGCTCGATCGCGTCTAACCAAGCTTCTCTATCTCTACTTTGAATATCGATTGGTTGTGGTGTATGCACGTAATCGAGGGGATTGAATCTACGACAGAACAAGAGTTCTGTCAGTTGTTGCAATTCATCTTCCGTAGCTAATTCCAGCGCCGATCTCATTTCGTCCAATTTTTATCCCTCCAGACCCCAACTCGTGTTCTTATTCTACTATTTGCGGGGAGGTGAGAATGCTAGTTGTCAAACTTTTACTTGGCTCTTGGTTGCGCGAATATATTATTAATAAGGCAAAAAATTAAAAAATTATGTTTGATGTTGCAATAGTTGGCGCTGGAATGTCGGGTTTAATTTGCGCCCAGCAGTTGCATCAAGCTGGCTATCGGCTAGTTGTAGTTGAGAAGTCGCGTGGATTGGGGGGACGAGTGACTACGCGCCGCTTGCATGATACTTGCGCCGATCGCGGACTTAGTTATTTAATTCCTAATGGGGAATTAACAACAAGTTTTGTTGAGTTGCTGAAATCCCAAGGTATTTTGGCAGTTTGGACGGATACAACGTATGAATTTAGTGCTGACACTCAAAAGTTAAAAGCTATAAAAGGATCGCCTCTATATATTGCCCCGAATGGAATGAGTGAAGTCGCGCGATTTTTGGGGAACAATCTAGAAATCCTGCTAAATCGGCGCTTAGTTGGTTTAAGTCTAAATAACAATTTTTGGCATCTCCAGTTTGAAGCTGGTAATCCTGAAATAGTTGCCAAAGCGGTAGTTGTGGCTATTCCCGCACCCCAAGCGTTGACGTTATTAGAACCATTTGCTGCACCATTGGTTTTAGATAGTTTGCGATCGGTAGAATTTGCTTCTTGTATTAGTGTTATTGCTGGCTATCCTGCTAATATGCCTTTACCACCTTGGCAAGCGGTGACAGTTATTGATGACGATACTCGTGCATGGATTAGTTTAGATAGTAGCAAACGGTCGGGAATGCGATCGCCTGTTTTTGTTTTCCATAGTTCGGCTAAATTTGCCCAAAATTATATCAATACAGAAGATTTACAACCTGTAGGACAAATATTGTTAGATAGTGCTGCTAAATTATTTCCAGAACTCTCTACTCCTGATTGGCTGCAAGTTGACCGTTGGCGCTATGCTTTTGCGACAACACCTTTAGCTGATAATTGCTTAAACGCCCACACACCCCAGCCGTTGATTTGCTGCGGTGATTGGTGTGGAAGCGACAGATTAGAAAGTGCGATGCGATCGGGGATAGCAGCAGCAGAACAAATAAACCAAGTTTTACCGCCAGCATCAAGTTAAAATTCGAGCATATATCATAGTTCTATTTCATTAATTGCAAATATCGGCAAGAGATAAGTTTCATTACCTTGTCAGAACTGCCCTTGAAAATGAGGGATGGACAATTAATCACGATCCCTATCATATAGATTTAGGATTTGTCGATTTCTATATCGATCTGGGCGCAGACACGTAGATATTAGAGATGGAAAAATTTGGGTGCAGCACGATGGTACAGAAGATGCGATCGCCGACCAATTGCTAACATTGGGAGTACCTCAGCGAGATATTGTACTGGCATACCACGCGCCCTATGTAAGGCAGTATACAGAGTACGCTACAGGATAATCTATGCGGCTAAATTATTTTAAAGGGTGGTGTCCCCAGTTTTTCAAAGAGTACAACCAGCGCGTATGTTCGATGTCGCCTGCGGGTTTTTGGGCGCTATGGCGATGCACGTAACTAATTACTTTTTTCATGTGTGCTACGTCATCGTCGCTATATTTATCTTGCTTTTTTCTAGTATCTCTATAATTTTTTGCCCGGATTTATGACCGATTGATTCGTCATTCCCATCTTTTTGCCCGACTTCTTTTAATTCCTCGGTTTTCAGCCAAGATTCAATTTCTTTCGGTGTCATATTTACCGCTTGCTTAAATTCTTTGATTATAGATTCTGTATCTTTACTCATAATTTACTTTCTACTCTTTGACTTTTTTCAATGACTCCGGTTTATGGGCTGCTTCTTTACCTGTTTTTTCGCTTTCTACCAAATACTGCGGGTTGTCTTCGGAAGCTGCAACGTGATGTCCTTTAATGTTTATAGGGAGGTGAGTTTTTCTTTAATTTTGCCTGTAGTTGTACCTTGAGCAGTTTCCCATTCTACTTGTCACCTTTTTTAAATTTTTCAGTCATAGTTTTATTCTTGACGCTCTACTTGTTATTTTCTTAATTTCTTACTTACGAACATCACTCCTAAAGCTGATTATATTTTTATTTACTTATTATAAAAGCTCTAGCTACAGCAGAAGCAAAATGCAGTTTTAAAACTCGTCATCTTCTTGGTTTTCCGGTTTTTTTACTGTTAGCCGCCAACTATTAGATACTTCTTCTTGCAGGTTTAATTGCTCGACTATTATTCCTAATTCTTTTTGCAGTTTTTGGGTTAAGGTGACGGGAAAATCTAACTGAATATCATTTTGGTTGACTATTTCTGCTAACTGATTAAAGTCTACTTTGAATGTATGGCGATTTACTGGAGATATTTTTAAATCGGCAGTTTCTGATATATCCTGGGCTTGCATAGCTGCTTTTAATCTAGAGTCAAAATGATTGCATTCTGACTCTATAAGTTGCAATTGTTGCTTCAATTCTAGATAACGTTGAGCCAATATTGCAATATTTTCGGTATTTGGATTTGGATTAGTTACTAACTTTAGCTGCAACAATTTTTGATGCACCATATACAAGTAAACTGGATCGAGATTTGCATAGATCAATTGAGTAGCACTTAGAGGTCTTTGTCCCCAATCACTAGCCTGCTGGCTTTTGTCTACAGCAACAATATTGCAAAGTGATTCTGCTAAAGTTTTTAACGATAAATCGGGCAATGGCAACAAATAATAAGGAATATTTTTAGCCATCTCCAACGTGCAAGTTACGTTTTTAGCTTTTGTTTTGCCCAGAAACTTTAAGTCGTATTTAGCATTATGAAAAACCTTTTCGATGGATGGGCTTAACATAATTTTTTGAATAAAAATATCGACAATATCTGGACTATTCAAAACATCCAATATTTCTACACTCTCCTTTGTTTTTTCTGTGCAATCAGTTAAAACTTGAATCAGAGAAAGTTTAGGAGTGCGAGTTTTAAAGTCTGCAACTTCTGTGTCAATCCATAAAACTTCTGCTTGGGTGTACTTATCAATCAGTGATATAATCCGATCTGATTCTACAAAATATTGCATTAATTATTAGAGGTTTTGATTAGTTTTAATTGTAATCACTAACAGTAGGAGTAAGAGTAGTTAAATCTTCGATATTTCGCAACATGGTATTACAAATTGCATCAAGGGGGAGGTCATTTGCATCGTAGCCAAAAGGATTTTCGATTTCAATTCCAATTTCTTCAATACCTAACAATGTAAAACTAATTAAACTAACAATTGCGCCCGTCCACCAACCTAATGTGCTAACTAATTGAAATGGTAATAATAAGCAATAAATTAATAGCAATTGCTTGAGGTGAATAGCATAAGCTAAAGGTATAGGAGTTTTTAAAATTCGTTCGCAACCTCCCAAATCGTTTATCATTTTACTTAGCAAATCTTGCATTGCTACCAAATGGTGGATATTTAATAACTCACGTTTATATTGTTGCTGAAAATAATTGCCAATCCAAAAAGCAACTTCTAGTGGTAGGTTATTCATTGTTTTTAACTTGAAATACTTCGAGAAAGACATTAATTCTTCTAATTCCCGATTGACAGGCTCACTTCTTAAATGTAACTTAGCTGCAACAGCAAAAGCTACTAACAAGCGCATATTTAAGATTTTCTGCTGTTTATCTTCTATTGCGTTTTCTTCGATATTTATCCAAATTTGCCTTGCTAAGTTGCGAACATTATTAATTAAGCTTCCCCAACACTTGCGACCTTCCCAGAAACGATCGTAAGCGGTATTTGTTCTAAAAACTAACAATAATCCCAAAACAATACTAGGAATAACACTTTCTAAAATAGGTTGGGAAACTGGCAATTTAAAATAGTCCAGTAAAGAAATAAATACGCCAAATAGACCACAGTATAAGACGCGGTTAAAAATAGCTGGTATTACCGAGCCTCTAATTTGTAATACTACTCGAAACCAACGAAGTTTCTCATTTTTCATTATTTTTAATAATAATTCCTAATAACTGTACTGAGTATAATTTAAAACATTTAACTAAAACAGAATGTAAGTTAATACTCTGCTTTTTGCTTCTAGCTAATAACATAAGAAATTAGCACAACTAAAAATTTAACTCATGACTTGCGATCGCAACTGGCAATTTTGGATCGACCGAGGTGGCACATTTACCGATATTGTGGCGCAGCGTCCCGACGGGCAGTTAGTAATTCATAAGCTGCTATCAGAAAACCCCAACCTCTACACCGATGCGCCAATTCAAGGGATACGGGAAATTATGGGTATTCCAGCGACTGCACCAATTCCATCTGAGCAAATTGCAGTAGTGAAAATGGGGACAACGGTAGCAACTAACGCTTTACTAGAACGAAAAGGCGATCGCACTTTACTAATTATCACCAAAGGCTTCGGCGATGCGCTGCGGATTGGTTACCAAAACCGCCCAGATATCTTTGCGCGGCACATCGTTTTACCAGAAATGCTTTACGAGCGAGTAATTGAGGCAGAAGAACGTTACAGCGCCCAGGGAGAAGAATTAATAGCACTAAATACTCAAGCATTAATCCCGCAATTGCAAGCAGCGTATGATAGTGGGATTCGCGCTTGTGCGATTGTTTTGATGCACGGCTATCGCTACCCGAAAAATGAGCATAAAATTAGCAGCCTAGCACTTGACATTGGTTTTGTCCAAATCTCAGTATCGCACAAAATTAGCCCGTTGATGAAGTTAATTAGTCGAGGAGATACGACGGTAGTTGATGCTTATTTGTCACCAATTTTGCAACGGTATGTAGAGCAAATATCTAGTCAAATTGGTTCGGTTTCTTTGCAGTTTATGCAGTCTAATGGCGGCTTAGTTGATGCCCAAAATTTTCAAGGTAAAGATAGTATTTTGTCGGGTCCTGCGGGGGGAATTGTTGGCGCAGTAGAGACAAGCTTGCAGGCGGGTTTTAACAAAATTATTAGCTTTGATATGGGGGGAACTTCAACAGATGTTGCTCATTACAATGGCGAGTACGAACGAACTTTTGAAACAGAAGTTGCTGGAGTAAGAATGCGATCGCCAATGATGGCGATTCACACCGTTGCGGCGGGTGGTGGCTCAATTTTATACTTTGACGGTGCGCGTTATCGCGTAGGTCCCGAATCGGCAGGGGCAAATCCAGGTCCGGCGGCTTACTCCAAAGGTGGAGAGTTGACGGTGACAGATTGCAACGTGATGGTGGGCAAATTGCAGCCCCAGTTTTTTCCGCAAGTATTTGGGGTAAATGGAGATTTGCCTTTAAATGCCGAAGTTGTAGAGCGCAAATTTAGGGAATTGGTGGCAGAAATTGGCGATAATCGCACTCCCGAACAGGTGGCGGCGGGTTTTTTGGCGATCGCTGTGGAAAAAATGGCAAGTGCGATTAAAAAAATCTCTTTGCAGCGCGGCTACAATGTGTCGGAATATACTTTGTGTTGTTTCGGCGGTGCGGGGGGTCAACACGCTTGTTTGATTGCGGATGCGTTGGGCATGAAGCAGGTATTTATTCATCCCTATGCGGGAGTTTTGTCGGCTTATGGGATGGGTTTGGCAGATGTCCGGGTTGTGAAAGAAAAAGCGGTAGAAGCTAGGCTGACTGAGGAGTTGGGATTAGAGGAGATTTTTGCGGGGTTGGAAGCCCAAACTCAAGGAAAAGGAGAGCTTTTGCGGCGGGTACACCTGCGTTATGAAGGGACAGATTCGCCTTTGGTTGTAGGGTTTGGCTTGGTGGAGGAGATGCGAGAAGATTTTGAAAAGTTACATCGTCAGCGTTATGGTTTTGTGGTGGATAGAGCGTTGATTGTGGAAGCGGTAGAGATGGAGTTAGTTTGTAAGAATGAAGTTCTAGAAGAAGGCGTAATTTCACGTACAAGTAATACAAATATAGTGCCAGTTGCTACGGTAAAAACTTACATGGCAGATGCTTGGCGAGATACTCCGGTTTATCAACGGGAAGACTTGCAGCCAGGGACGAGTATCGATGGCGCGGCGATTGTGGTGGATGCGACAGGTACAAATGTGATTGAACCTGGTTGGCGAGTGGAAGTAAGCGATCGCAATTATCTCATTTTGTCTAAACAGGAATCTAATAAGCAAGTTACTAAAACAAAAGTTACTGCGGTAGATCCGGTGATGCTGGAAATATTTAATAATTTATTTAGTGCGATCGCAGAACAAATGGGGATTACACTGCAAAATACCAGTAGTTCTGTAAATATCAAGGAAAGATTAGATTTTTCTTGTGCTATTTTTGACCAGCAAGGGCAGTTGGTGGCTAATGCGCCTCATATCCCTGTTCATTTGGGTTCGATGAGTGAAAGTGTCCGCGCCTTGATTTCTGCGAAAGGTGACCCGATTAAACCGGGAGACGTGTATGCCTCTAATGATCCCTACAATGGCGGTACGCATCTTCCCGATATTACGGTGATTACTCCCGTATTTGAGGGTGCAAAAATACTTTTTTACGTTGCTTCGCGGGGACATCATGCAGATATTGGTGGCATTACTCCGGGTTCTATGCCTCCTAATAGCAAAACTATAGATCAAGAAGGAGTATTAATTGATAATTTTCTACTTGTAAGTGACGGTATTTTTAGAGAAAAAGAATTGCTAGAAATTCTTGCCAATAATGATTATCCGGCGCGAAATTCGGCTAAAAATATAGCCGATCTAAATTCCCAAATTGCTGCAAATAAACGTGGTGTACAAGAATTAAATCAAACAGTAGAACAGTATGGAATTGAAATTGTACAGGCATATATGGGCTATGTCCAAGATAATGCCGAAGAATCTGTACGAAGGGTAATTGAAGTTTTAAATGATGGTTGTTTTAGCTACGATATTGATAATGGTAGCACTATTAAAGTCACAGTTACTATTAATAAATCTAGCCGTAATGCCCAGATAAATTTTACGGGTACTTCTGCGCAATTAGATAGTAATTTTAACGCACCATCGGCGGTATGCAAAGCCGCAGTTTTGTACGTTTTTCGGACTTTAGTAAATGATAGTATTCCGCTTAATGCTGGCTGTCTTAAGCCTTTAGAAATTATTATTCCTGATGGTTGTATGCTAAATCCTCGTTATCCGGCGGCGGTAGTAGCAGGAAATGTAGAAACGTCTCAAGCAATTACTGATGCTTTGTATGGCGCTTTGGGAGTAATGGCAGCTTCGCAAGGAACGATGAATAATTTTACTTTTGGTAACGCAGATTATCAATATTACGAAACTATTTGCGGGGGTTCAGGTGCAGGGGCAAATTTTGATGGTACAGACGCGGTGCAAACTCATATGACAAATTCTCGTCTTACCGATCCTGAAGTTTTAGAATGGCGCTTTCCTGTCGTATTAGAAAGTTTTAAAATTTGCCCGGATAGTGGCGGTAAAGGACATTATAGAGGTGGCAATGGTGTAATTTGTCGCCTACGTTTTCGAGAGAAAATGACGGCGGGAATTTTATCAAATCGTCGGGTTATTGCTCCTTTTGGTTTGCAAGGTGGGGAAGCTGGGAAGTTAGGAAAAAACTATGTTGAGCGTAAAGATGGAAATGTAGAGCAATTAGGTAATACAGCTACGGTAGAAATGAGAGAAGATGACGTTTTTGTCATAGAAACTCCCGGAGGTGGAGGTTACGGTGCTTGAAAAGATTAGTTAAGTACGAATAATATTTATTAGATCTATTGCAAAAAATTTATTAGTCGGCTTCAGCCGACTTTAGCTATTAGCCTGGGACTTTAATCCTAGGCGAACTAAGATGATTTTCCAATGAGTTTATTAGGTATCTTTAGGTTTTGCAAGACGTTTATTGGTTAGATTGCCAATGATTTAATTCTTCTGCAATAAAGTAAGTAACTAAGTCTTGGTATAGTTTTTCAATTACGTCTGGGTTTAAGCCATCTTCTTGCGCCCATATACGTCTTTGTTCTAACATTGCTGCAAATCTTTCTTTAGCTTTAACGCTAGTAGCATCAGTTTTAAACTTAGATGCAGCTTTAACATAAGCAAATCTTTTGGCAAAGTTTGCAATAACTTGACGATCAATATTATCAATTTCTGTACGAATTTCTTGAAGACTCGTACATTCATGTGGCATTTTCATAAATTAAATTAATTAGATAATACAGTGCCGGGTAAATGTTATCACAAGAATAAGATTTACACCCTGTACAAATAGGCTTTTGCACGTATTGATAATGCTATGTAAATATAAACGGTCAAAACTCGCTGAGGCTTAGTTATAATTAGTCTGGCTGCTGAATTTGGTCATGATGCAGTGATTGTTCGGAAGAAAGTATTAAGGAGAATAATAGGTGAACAAAGTTAATCTAGAATCAAAGCTTTCTCAGTTCACTGAACAATGGTCGCCGAAAACAGTCGCCCAATTTAACTGCCACGATATTATGGTCGTGAAAGCGAAAGGTGAGTTCGTGTGGCACAAGCATGATGATACGGACGATTTTTTCTTAGTAATCAAAGGTCGTTTGACAATTCAGCTTCGAGAGCGTGATATTCACCTTGAACCTGGTGAACTCTTTGTCGTTCCAAAAGGCGTTGAGCATCGGACAATTGCCAAGGAGGAAGTACATCTTCTGCTTATTGAGCCAGTAGGTACACCGAATACTGGCGATGAAAGTACGGCGGCGGTTAGACAAGTCATTTGAACATTTGTTTTAATCTTTACTCAACAACCCCGTATGTTGGACGGGCTGGAGAGCGCTTACTTCGTTTTAAAACATTTACTGCCGATGAGGCTCATCATATAGAGCGCGTACACAATTCTTCTCTATATTTACCTTTATCCGCTATCAAACAAGGTGTTAAAAATAGCCAATTTAGAATTTGTACATAGGGAAAGTAAAGCTCAAATAATTTTTAACCAGTCTTTGATTTCCTGAATTAACCAGCTACGTTCGACATCAGTTAAAGGCGGAGAGAATGAATATTTTTTGCCGATGGTTTCAATAACCAATGCCAGCCTGGAGTATTCAATATTCCTTTCTAGTGTTGTTGGGAAAATATTTTGTATTTCTGAGCTATAGCCTTGCTTTTGAATATAAGTAAAACCAAATATTTTTAATTTAACCAAAAAATTCTCTTTATCTAAGTTAATGTCTGTTTGTCCGCAAGAACTTTCTAAAGCGCGGAACCACATAAAAACAAAAGGAATCAATATAGAACAAATAACTACAGATGGAATAATATATGTAATTCCCGGCTGCAATACTAAACCTACTATTAGCATTGCTGCAACAGCTAAAAAGGGCGTAACAAAAACTGTAGATATTAGAAAAAAAGGTAAGCTACCAATATTTGCATCTATAGGCGGTATCGCTATATTTAATTCATCAATAGACTTTTTTAACTTAATACGTGTATTGCTAGGTTGAAAGTTTTTGCTAATACTAGAAGCTATAGGTTGCTTAAGTTCTAGCATTTCCAAAGCTTGCCGAGCAGTGCTAGGTCTGCGTTCGGGTGCGGGTTCGGTGAGGCGTTCTAACCATTGAATAAAAAAGGGACTAAGAGTAACACAACTTTTAAATTGAATTCTTAGTTCTTGTTGAGGTAAATCCGCCGGACTTGTACCTGTAACCAAATGGATTAAAGTTGCACCCAAACTATACAAATCTGTAGCTGGAACCGCGCGATCGCCAAATTGTTCCATAGGAGCATAGCCATAAGTCCCAACTACCGTAAACGTTGCTCCGACAGTAGCCACGCGGTCTTGTACCGCCCCAAAATCTACTAAATACACCCGTCCATCCTCGCCCAAAATTAGATTGCTAGGCTTGATATCTCGATGGAGTACCGGGGGATTTTGTTCGTGCAGATAGATGAGAATCTGCAAAATATCTTTGGCAATATTTTCTATTTCTAGTTCGCTAAACTTTTTGCCCTGCGCTAGTAATTCTTTGAAAGAATAACCATAAATAAAATCTTCTACAAGTACAAACTTAATATCTTGCTCGTCAATACCAAAATAGTCTCGGTATTGAGGAATTTGGGGATGATTAAGCTGTTTGAGAACTTCCGCTTCCCGCTCAAACAGCTTCACATAAGTCCAATCCACCGCCGCCCCAAAAGTCAAGACTTTTACTACAACTTGCTCTTGGCAGTCTTTATCTAATGCCAGCCAAGTTTGGCGTAATGGATGACTACTTAAAGGATTTTGTAGTTGATAGCGATCGCCTAATACCTGCTGTACTTCTAACATTGTCATTGGAAAGTTAATTGTCCGCTCTGATACAAATCTTGCACAACTTGAGTCGCACAGACCACCGCCACAATCCCAACAACCAATAGCGGCGACTGCCCAACTCCCACGATAGCAAGAATAATTAACAACGCTGCCGTTCCAAACCGATACTTACTTCTAACTTTGCACGCCAAAATTACTCCCGTGCGGTGCAATAGACCAAGAGACAGCATACACATCGCTACCCCACCACATAACAACCAGCGATTGGGCGTACTCAAAGCGTTACCTGCCTCACTTGCAATAATATGTTCCACACCTGCACCAGTCGCAGATAGACCAATAACTAAAGGCAAGTGACCGTAAAGCCAAACTTGATAAATCTCAATTCGTCCTACCGAACCCGCCGAACGCAATGCCGAACCGCTAACATTTTCAAAATAGATCCACCATAAGCTAAACGCAATACTAAAGCCAAGCATGGCAGAAATCGCACTGCTGATATCCCATTGTTGCTCGGATACCCCATCAACTACCGCAATAATCGCCTCACCCAGCACAATAATTGTAAATAGCCCAAAACGTTCCGGCAAGTGTTCTGGGTGGGGTAGTAGTCCTAGCTGCAAGCTTTTAGGTGTTGTTAAGGGCGTAGCAAAATCTACCACTAAACCCAAACCCCACAAAATAAAACGCCAGGGAATGGGGACAAATGCCGATACTAACCATAAACTAGCAGCGATCGCAAAACCTTTACTATAACGATTTGCGAGTCCCCGTGCTAGAGGAATATGTTTAGCAACGCGGAAGTATTCAATTACAAGTACCGCTCTCCCGATGGTATAAGCTAGGGCAAATCCGGCGGAAGTCTCCCCCAGACCATAATGCACGTTGACGGCAAGGGCAGCAATTGCCAGCATTTGTACGCCAATCAATAACCGATGACCAATATCATCGCTGTCAAAGCGATTGGAGTAGAATGTTGTTCCAATCCACGCCCACCAAATGGGGATAAACAAAAACACAAACTTTAGAAAGCCCAGTACAGATACATCTTCGTATAGGTTGTGGGCAACTTGGGATACAGCAACTACAAACACCAAATCATAGAACAGTTCTAGCCAAGTAGCATGACGATGTTCTTGTTCGCTTTCTTTGCCAATACGCAAGCGCGGCGGCTTTAACCAACTACTCATATTTAATCCTTATGAATAAATTTATATGTAATTTAGCCTGCAATTGGACTAAAATTTTGAGCGATCCTTGATTGTTAGTAAACTGACGATCGCACTACCGCGCTCGTTACCGCTAAACGAGGCTCTAATAATTGTCAAACTCCCCGGTACGAGCAAAGCACCGCCTACTCCTTGCACTGCCCTAGCCATAATCAATTGACTAAGATTAGGCGATAAACTGCACCAAATTGTACATCTTATTTTTATTTTAAAATTAAGATAATTCTAATTTTAAAATATTTACTAATTGTTTGTAGCAAAATTAGTTGATAGTTGAGCTAATTGTCCTCAAATTAATTTTGTCTCAATCAAAGTTCGCAATTACGGAAATATTAAAATTTATGTTTTGATCAAATAGTAGTTTTAGTAGTAAAATCTAAGGCTGTCAACCTTTCCCATTGAGTGCGAATTAATTGCAACTGTTGAAGTCTATGAAAAAAATTATATATGGAATTTTATTACTAGCATTGCTGCCCTTAGTTGCTTGTTCGTCTAATATATCTGAACCTGTAAAAACAGAAATAAAACCTCTAGTTACTGGGGCAATTCCCGATCAAAACCCAGAGAAACTACAGCGTCAATATAGTAAGCTAAGTGCTTATTTAGAGCAGGAATTAGGCGTAAGCGTTATCTATAAACCTGTAACAGACTACACCGCCGCAGTTACCGCTTTTAAGGTAGGAGACTTAGATTTAGTTTGGTTTGGAGGCTTAACGGGAGTTCAAGCACGACTGCAGGTAAAAGGCGCTGAAGCGATCGCCCAACGCGATGTAGATGCTAAATTTCACAGTGTATTGATTACTAACAAAAATACGGGCTTAAAACCAATTAAAAATCCTACTGATTTTCAGCAATTAAAAGGGCGTACCTTTACTTTTGGTAGCGAGTCCTCTACCTCTGGGCGCTTGATGCCACAGTACTTTTTGCAACAGGCTGGGATTAATCTTAAAGATTTTAAGGGTGAAGCGGGTTTTTCTGGCGATCACGATAAAACTATCAAACTTGTAGAAGCTGGTAGTTATGATGTTGGCGCAGTAAATGAAAAAATTTGGCTAAAAAGAGTGGCTGCTCAAGAAGTCGATTTAAGCAAAGTATCAGTTATATGGACTTCGCCTGCTTACTTCGATTACCACTGGCTAATTAGCCCCCAAGTCAAGCAGCGTTACGGTGCAGACTTTGTAACTAAGGTACAAAATGCTTTGCTAAAACTAGACCCCAGTATTCCCGAACAAAAAGAAATTCTCGAACTATTAGATGCTAATAAGTTTGTAGCTACTAAAAATTCTAACTATGCCCAAATAGAACAAGTAGGCAGAGAAATTGGCAAGATAAAATAACCTTTTTGTCAAGCTTTAAAAGCTAACTTTTACTTAACAAAAATAATCAAAAAACTTCTTCAAAACTATTGCTTTTTGATTTGTGATGTCATACTATAGTAATTGTATTTGTCTATCTAAATGCTTGCTAGAAGTAGTTAGTTAGAGCGCAGAGGACAATGTCCTCTGCGCGGAAATTGATAGATCGAGCAGATGGTAGAAAAAACGAATAAAATCGCTGCTAATCAATCAATAAATCGCAATCAATCCCCAATTTTTGAACTGAGAAAAGTTACTAAACAGTTTGGTAACTTTTCAGCGCTTAAAAATATCGATCTAAAAATTTATCCAGGGGAAAGAGTCGCTTTAGTTGGTTCTAGCGGGGCGGGTAAAAGTACGTTAATCAATTTACTTAATGGCACAATTCGCCCGACTAACGGGGAAGTGTGGGTATTAGAGGAGAATTTAGCGCTTTTAAACCCCGCGTCGGTGCGGCAAATTCAAAGGCAAATTGGGACTATTTACCAGCAATTTCATTTGGTAGATAATCTGCAAGTAATTCATAATGTGAATGCGGGGCATTTGGGGCGCTGGTCGTTTTGGCAAGCAGCTTTTTCGCTGATGTTTCCTTTGGAAGTTGCTACAGCTACTCGCGCCTTAACCCAGGTAGGAATTGCGGAGAAATTGTACGAAAGATGCGGAGTTCTTTCGGGAGGACAGCAGCAAAGAGTTGCGATCGCACGGGTATTGGTGCAAAATCCGGCGGCGATATTGGCAGATGAACCAATAGCAAGTTTAGATCCCGAACGCAGCCGCGAAATTATCCAATTGTTGTGTCAATTGAACGCCGAACTAAATAAAACGTTGGTTACAAGTTTGCATGACTTAGAGTTTGCCCGCAATTATTACGGGCGAATTATCGGGTTGCAAGACGGACGAGTTTTGTTCGATTCTCCAGCAAATTTGGTGTCTTCAGAGATGGTTGATGGGTTATATAAAACAAACTAAACCGCCTTTGAAGGGAGTTGTTACTCTATGCGTACTTGCGGTTATTTGGTCGTTGCATTTGGCGAGAGTGTTCCAAGGAGAAGTTGTAAATCCTGGCGGCTGGAGTTTAGTCAAGCAGTTTTTGGTTGCAGCTATTCATCCTAATTTGAGTCAGGAGTTTTTGCTGCTAACTTGGGATGCGACATTAAAAACCTTTGCTTACGCGGTGTGCGGTACTTTTTTGAGTTTAGCTGTCGCAATAATTGGTGGAGTTTTCTGTTCAGAGGTATGGTGGGAAGTTTTGGGGGTATCTGGGCTGCCTTGGTTAGCGCTGCGGGCGGGGTTAGCAATTCCTAGAGCAATTCACGAATTGATTTGGGGTTTATTTTTTATCAATATTTTTGGGCTAGATCCGCTAGTTGCCGTGTTGGCGATCGCAATTCCGTTTGGCGCAATTACTACTAAGGTGTTTTCAGAGATTTTGGACGAGACTCCCCGTCAGCCATTGTTGGCGTTGCTTGGTAGTGGGGTTTCGCCTCTAAATGCTTTTATGTATAGTTTGATTCCCCAAGCACAGACTAATCTGCTTTCCTACGCCTTTTATCGGTTTGAGTGTTCAATTCGCGCGGCGGCGGTACTAGGAATTATTGGCGCGGGGGGTTTGGGTTATCAAATTCTCCTTAGTCTCCAATCTCTGCGCTACGAGGAAATGTGGACTTTATTAATTGCTTTGGTAGTATTGAGCGGCGTTACAGATTTTGCTAGTGCGTTGGTACGCCGTCAGCTTGGCGCACCTAGTCGGCTAGATTTGAATATGTTGAAAAATCAGCCAACTGGAAGCAAGAGCGTACCTAGATGGGCGATTTTAATCGCAGTTATGGCGATCGCATTCTCGTTTTGGTACGTGGATGCAGATTTCAGTAAACTTTGGACACCGCGCACTGGGCAATTATTAGTAGGTGTTTTACAACAAGCGTTCCCGCCCGATTACAGCCAACTAAACCAGATTTTTACGCTTTGCGGTCAAACTTTGGCTATGTCGATTTTGGCGATCGCCTTTGCAGGCTGTGGGGGGATAATTTTATCTTTCTTTGCCGCCAACAACTTTCTCTTACCAGGAGGAATTTTAGATACGGGCAATCGCTGGTGGGGAATAGTAATTTTGGTTTTATCGCGGTTTTTCTTGCTATTTACGCGCGCAATTCCCGCGCCAATTTGGGCATTGATATTTTTATTTGTGCTGTTTCCCGGAATCTTACCAGGTGCGATCGCCCTTGGTATTCATAACTTAGGAATTTTGGGGCGGCTAATGGCAGAAGTTACTGAAAACTTAGACGATCGCCCATTAAAATCCCTCAAAGCCCTGGGTGCTAGTGGTTCTCAAGTGTTCCTTTATGGAGTTTTGCCCCGCACTATGCCCAAGTTTATTGCCTACATCTTGTATCGCTGGGAAGTCTGCATTCGCGCGACAGTAATTGTCGGCTTGGTAGGTGCGGGAGGTTTGGGGCGCTTGCTAACAGAACAACTTAGTAGCTTTGACTACCCTGGAGTCGTTGCTACTTTACTGTGTTTTATCGGCTTAACTTTTGCCGTCGATATAATTAGCGCGACAATTCGGCGGATGCTCTATTCAAGCTGATTTTAGCCCATGACGCTGCTGTAATTGGTGCATATGATTAAACAACTTCCAGCAATATTGTTCGGGTAAGCCGCAAGTTACCGCACCGCGCAACACAACGTTAGAGTACCAATCATTGGGGGCAAGTTCTTCGGTTAATTTATCTACGACCATATAAGTACGAGCGTTGTTGTAAACCTTGCCGTTGCAAGCAATATCTACGTGTTCGTGCCTGTACCAATTGTGATGCACGCCTTCACGCTCGTCTAAAGCGTAACCCAATCGTTGCGGTAGTTGGTAAAGTACGCCTTCAACCGAAGTTGTCGGGTCTTTGATAATATCTAACACGCCACAATTACGAAAGGTGGAATAGCAATAGAAACCTAGTCGGTAGCCAATAAGTGTAGCCGCACCGACAACGTAGATATGAGTTTTTTCGCCGAGACTTCGCTTTAGATCCACTGGACACATACAAGAACCATAAGCAAAGTAGTAGAACATTGGTTCTCGCTGTTGCTGTTTTTGCATTCTTACATTGGTATTTGCCCAATTATAAGCTGCCAAAGTGTCTTTAATTTGTCCAGTCTGAACGCTCATATCGCTCTAGGTGTTTTCTACTTAGGCAGATTCTAGCAGAACTTTATTACTAAATACAACTAAATTCCGACCGAGAAACCGTAGATTAAATTAATGCACAAAAAAGCAGTCTACCCTAAAGGCAAACTGCTAAATAAATTATTCAGTGGTAATTAGTAGCTAGGGATTACATCATCCCCATGCCACCCATACCGCCCATGCCACCCATGCCACCCATACCGCCCATGCCACCCATGCCACCCATATCAGGCGCAGGAGCATTCTTTTCGGGCTTCTCAACAACCAATGCTTCGGTAGTTATTACCATTCCAGCAATGGAGCCAGCGTTTTGCAACGCCGATCGCACGACTTTAGCAGGATCGATAATTCCGGCGGCGATTAAGTCTTCAAATACGCCTGTAGCAGCGTTGTAGCCAATGTTTAAGTCAGTTTCGCGCACTTTCTCCACGATTACCGAGCCTTCCACACCCGCATTATCTGCCATCTGACGCAAAGGAGCTTCCAAAGAGCGCCCAACAATATCTGCGCCAATTTTTTCTTCTTCAGTCAAGCTATTTTTAATCTCATTGATTTGCTTGCCCAGATAGATCAGTGTCGCCCCACCACCGGGAACAATACCTTCTTCTACTGCCGCTTTGGTAGCATTTAACGCATCTTCAATCCGCAATTTGCGGTCTTTTAGCTCAGTTTCTGTTGCTGCACCAACTTTAATTACCGCCACACCGCCTGCAAGTTTGGCGATTCGCTCTTGGAGTTTTTCGCTGTCGTACTCAGAATCAGTGTCTTCTAACTGTCTGCGAATTTGACCAATCCGCTTTTCAACTTCGGCGGTATATTCGCCCGTAGCAACAATAGTAGTTGACTCTTTATCAATGGTAAGTTTCCGAGCAACGCCCATCATTTCCAAAGTTACGGCATCTAAAGTCAAACCGACTTCCTCAGAAATCATTTGTCCGCCTGTTAGCACCGCAATATCTTGTAACAAAGCTTTGCGGCGATCGCCAAATCCGGGTGATTTAATCGCACAAGCACTCAATACGCCCCGCGCCTTATTTACTACCAAAGTTGCCAAGGCTTCCCCGTCTACATCTTCGGCAATAATTAGCAATGGTTGCCCAGAACGCGCAACTTTTTCCAGTACCGGAACTAAGTCTTGAATACTGCTAATTTTTTGATCGGCAATCAAAATCCGGGCATTTTCGTACTCTACTACCATCCGCTCGTTGTCGGTAATAAAGTAAGGAGAAATATAACCCCGATCTATTTGCATTCCTTCGACTACTTCCAAATCTGTAGTCAAAGACTTAGATTCTTCAACAGTGATTACACCATCTGTCGTAACTTTTTCCATTGCTTCGGCAATCATTTTGCCGACTTCTTCGTCATTACCCGCCGAGACGGTAGCAACTTGGGCGATCGCACTTCCTTGGACTGGTTTGGCTATTTGAGCGATCGTTTCTACCAATTTGTCGATGGTTTTTTCGATCCCTCGACGCAGGCTTACAGGATTTGCACCCGCCGCTACATTCTTCAAGCCTTCTTTAATCATCGCTTGAGCGAGGACTGTAGCTGTAGTTGTACCGTCGCCAGCAACATCTTTAGTTTTTGAAGCAACTTCTTGAATTAGTCTTGCACCCGTATTTTCTAAGGGATCTTCTAATTCAATTTCTTTGGCAACGGTAATGCCATCATTGACAATTTGCGGAGTGCCAAATTTCTTCTCTAGCAGCACATTCCGCCCTTTTGGACCCAAAGTAATGCGAACTGCATCGGCTAAGGCATTTACGCCTCGCTCTAGCGCTCGCCGGGATTCTTCGTTAAATGCAATAATTTTTGCCATATTCTGTTATCCACGCGCTTCCATTAGCCAATTTAGCACTCTCTAGCGTTGAGTGCTAATTATCAAGCATTATAAATAAATTGCGCTTTAGTTTACAGCACTGATTTTTAGCTTGTTTTAGGGAGACAGCAAGACAGTTTTTACCCAAAAGTCAAAATGTTAACCTGCAAGATTTAACTTAGGTTCGAGTATGGCGACGTGAAATCCTTTTCTCCTGTCAACACTCAAGTATTGGGTTTGTAAATTTTGCCACTGCTGCCAGGCGGTATAGTTTGCTTTGGCGAGTTCAGACATTAAGGTAGGAACGGAACGCTCAATATTATCTGCTGATGCTTCTTTGAGAAACTCTGTCAAAACATTGCTGTCTTGAATCTTGCCGAGAATTTCTTGAATAGCTTTTATATCTTCCAAATAACTAGCATAATTGTCGCCGTAGAACTCACTAAATACTTCCATTTGATAGCGAATGCGTTTAGTTTCTTTCCGCAAACTATGCAGTAAGTATCCCTGTTTTTCTAATACTTTCTCCACTGCCTCTATTTCTATCACCTTGGCATCGCTACCTACTAACCAGCCCGGATGTAGAAGCAATTTACTGACTTCTGGTAGTAGCAAGTCTGGCAATACTTCCTCAATCGGCAGTTTAGCAATTTCTTGATACTTAGGCTGCTTCAACCACTCATTTAATGACTCTTTTAATAATTTATATTGCTTGCCTTCTATACTTTCTTTGACTTCCGCTAGAGCGTAACGTCGCTGTTTACTTATATCTCCTAAAGCTGTTTCCAAATACTTTTGTTCTTTGGCGGGCAAACTTGGCTTGTAATCAT
This sequence comes from Aliterella sp. E5.1, assembly GCF_057473825.1. Taxonomy (NCBI): domain Bacteria; kingdom Bacillati; phylum Cyanobacteriota; class Cyanophyceae; order Chroococcidiopsidales; family Aliterellaceae; genus Aliterella; species Aliterella sp. E5.1. The sequence continues at coordinate 39,819 of NZ_JBYCCV010000016.1, read as the reverse complement.
TTTCTAAAGCAGCGCCCAGTACATCTAGATCGCGCAATGAGCCTAAAATTCGCGCAAGTTTACCAATTTTTTTTTCTGTTGCTGACTTGGGCAATTTTAAAGCTGGGGCGAATCCTGCGATCGCACTGCGCAAGCGTCTCATTCCTACACGCATCTGATGTAAGTCTTCGGGGCTTTTGTCTTTTAGGACATCTTTTTCGTGCTTGACAATTTTTTGCAAATGCTTAGCGATCGCAATAGATGCCCAGTCACCTAAAGTTTTTGATTGAGTTTTTAAATCGTTGACTATCATGTTACTTAGCTTCTTTACCTACTTAGAGTCTTTAATATTGTTCCTAAGTATTGCCTTGTATCAACCTACTTTCAGACTATATCGTAAGTAATAGTTAGAAAGCTTAACCTAATTAATACTAACCATTGCTTGCCAAGAAGGGCTTGTCATATGTGACGGTTGAGCAATGCCTAAATCGTAGCTAATCGTTGCTTCTCCGGTGTCTAGCTGCTTGATAAAGGGCTTACCAGTCCATATTTGACAACCGCAAGCCTTTTTTGGCTCTTGGAGCTTGTAGCTGCCGTCCGTTGCCTCTAGTTGAAAAAACTCAATGTGCCAATGAGCAGGTTCGACTGCAATATTAGCCTGCGTTTCATCAGCTTTCACTGTTAAAGGAAAAAAATCAATATCGATCGCATCGGGACTAAACTTATGTTCGCGCACTAATTCTAATACTTGCTGCCAGCTACTAACGTCGCTGCTAGTTTCTGCACCGATAAAGCGTGCGCCCCACAACCAGACAAGTTTACTTAAAATACTTTCAACGCGGGCAAAGTCGCTTTGCAATAATGCCACATCTTCCGGTAGCAGCAATCGACCCGGAATGCACCACCAGTATGCCCAAGAAGTGGTATGGTCAAGAGGAATAATGCGTTTAACTATGCCGGAAATGCGAAGCCCGTTACCGGGCGCGCTTGCGCTATCGCCTTTTTCCCCATCGCTAATTTTTGTCGCCGCCAACTCTAAACTATCGCCCAAAGGATGTTCCGGTGCATCCATTATCTCTGATGAAATAAATAAACTAGCTTCATTCATCACAGCACTCCTTAAATAACTTGCTCTTTTTAGAGCTTAATTCATTGACTCGTTTTAATAGCATTTTTTCACTTTGGTTAATAATAGGTTAAGAGCAAATTTATGGATTACGCACCTATTTTAAATAAAATCACTCTCAAGTTTACTGATACTTTTCAGGAACATCGGCAAGATGTTTCTGCTATCCGGTTAACGCCAGATAATTATTTATGGTTAGGCTCCGATGAAACTTCAACGATTGAAAGATTATCTTTTGTTGATGCTCAAACTTATGCAAATCACAAGCATTTTAATGTAATAGATTTTATTAGCTTACCAGCCCCCGCCGAGGATGAAATTGACATTGAAGGTTTTGCGTATAGCGACTATTATTTATGGTTTGTTGGCTCTCATAGTTGGAAGCGTAAAAAGCCAAAATCCGATAAAACTGATGAGAAAAATCTTAATAGATTAACCAAACTTCAATCTGAGCCAAATCGTTATTTAATTGGGCGTATTCCCTTAATTAATGGTGAATTAGTCAAATCTTGCTCTCACCCTGACGACCCGCAAAAACAGCTAACTGCGGCAAAATTGGATGTTACCAAAAGCGGTAACTTGTTAATGGATGCTTTAGTAAACGATCCTCATCTTGGTGCATACGTCCAAGCTACAATTCCTGGTAAAGAAAACGGTTTTGATATTGAAGGAATAGCCGTATATAACGATCGCATATTTCTTGGTTTGCGAGGTCCGGTGCTACGCGGTTGGGCGGTAATGCTAGAACTTGAACTAGAACCAAATGGTACAGATTTATTAAAGTTAAAACAAGGGCAATATAAAAAGCATTTTATCTATCTAAATGGGCTAGGCATTAGAGATTTGTGTTTAGCTGAAGAAGACTTATTAATACTCGCCGGACCAACGATGGATCTAGATGGACCAGTGAGAGTTTATCGCTTAGAAAATGGAGTAAATTTGCCAGAAAATGTATTATCTAAACCACAACAAATATTAGAAATTCCCTATGGCAATGGTGACGACCACGCAGAAGGAATGACGCTATTTACAGATAATGCGGAAACACCTTCAATATTAGTCGTTTACGATTCCCCGGCTACCGAAAGATTGCCAGGAGTGGGGGACGTAATCGCAGATGTATTTAAACTCTAGAGATTGGTAGAAATAGCTTGGACGGGACAAGTAGGTATACACTGTTCGCAGACTATACAACGCGATCGCGTAAATGCCAACTGAAAAGTTTCGCTATTGATAGTCAAAGCTTCGGTAGGACAAACCCCCGTACACAAACCACAATCTACACAAACATCTCGATCGATGACTATTTCGGCTAAAGCTTGAGATACACCAATGTTTTGCGATCGCATCCACTCAATTGCCGCATCTAGTTGATCGATGTCTCCTGATAATTCTAGTACCAGTTTACCAATTTGGTTTGGTGCTACTTGAGCGCGGATAATATTGGCAGCGACATTGTAATCTTTTGCTAGTCGATAAGTGACTGGCATTTGAATAGTGCGTTTGGGGAAGGTTAGAGTTACTCGTTTTTTCACAGCAGTTACTAAGGTAAAATAAATAGGATACTTAATAAGTTGTAATAAAAGATTTTATGGCTACAAATATAGAACCTACTCCCGAAACAACAGTCGGGACGAAAGTTAGAAATTTATTAATTGTTTTAGTTGCTGTTGCTCTGAGCATCGCTTTATTTTTGGGCTTGCGAACCGATAGCAACGCGGTTTCTCTCACCACTTTAGCGGAAAAATCTACACCGTTAGAAGTTGCGATGAGTAATGGCAAACCTACCTTAATGGAATTTTATGCTAACTGGTGCGGTAGCTGTCAAGCAATGGCTCCCGATATTGCTCAGTTAGAGAAAGAGTACGACAAATCAGTAAACTTTGTGATGCTGAACGTAGACAATACTAAGTGGTTGCCGGAAATTTTGCAGTATCGGGTAGATGGTATTCCTCATTTTGTATTTAGTGGTAAAGACGGAAAAGCGATCGCTCAAACCGTAGGTAAGCAACCCTATACAATTATGAGTAGCAATTTGGATGCTTTGATTGCGGACGCGCCTCTACCTTACGCGCAAAGTAACAAAGGAGCGGTTTCTGCTTTTGCTGCACCCGTCGAACCTACAGCAAAAAATTCCGACGATCCGCGCTTGCATGGCGCTCAAGTAGTTAATTAAAGCAACTATTCCCTATTATCTGTAAAGAGTTTGGGGAAAATCAGCACAAAATAAATCATCCAAGCTAATACGGGAATTGCCACAAAAATTGTTATCCACAGATTGCTTAGTAGCAGCCAACTACCACCAATTAGCGAGATACCTGTAAGGACGATAGACCAAGGCTGACACCACCAAGGTTTATAATTCCAAATGCTTGTAGATTTTTGAGTCATAGTCAAAGAAATTAAACGCTGCTAGTTGTCGTATTCTAGAAGTTTAGGCAGACAAATAGTTTAATAACTCAAAAATTGATTAACAGGAATTTTTTAGATGTCATCGCCCCCAAGGATAATTGTTGTAAGTAATGGCAAAGGCGGTGTGGGCAAGACTACAACAACTATGTCATTAGCAAGTATTTTGGCTGAAAAATACAAACTGTTAGCCGTTGATGCTGATAGTCAAGGCAGTTTTACTTGGTGGGTACAACAAAGTAAAAAGGGTATAGGCTTCGATCTTGCTCAAGAAACCGACCCGCGATTATTAGAAAACTTGAGGAAGGTTGTAGGCTACGATCTAATCATAGTAGATACGCCACCAGCCTTGAGTTCTGCAACTTTAGCCGCCGTAATTCCGGCGGCGGATTACTTAGTTTTACCTACACCGCCAGCGCCAATGGATTTGGCTGTTTTAGTGGAGACAGTAAAGCAAGCTATTACACCAGCTAAAGTCGCTCATCGTGTACTGTTAACGAAAGTAGACACGCGCAGTTTAGGGGAAGCACTGGAGGCACAAAAAACACTCAGAGAACTAGGCATTCCTGTCTGTACGGCGTTTGTAAGAGCTTACAAGGCTCACGAACGAGCCGCGCTAGAGGGGATGACAATTACTCAGTGGCGGGGGAGAAATGGACGAGAAGCAGAGGCGGATTATCGCCGGGTAGTAGATGAAATACAGAAAGATTGGAGAAAGTAATGGTTAGAAAACGAATCGGAGATTTGTTGCGGGAAGAAGCCCAGCAACCTGTAGAAAGAGAAGGCGCACCAGTGACTGATGAAAATAATGCCCAAGATAAGGAAGTTAAAGAAGAATTGCCACCAGTAAATATTCCCGCAACAAAAAGCAGACGCTCGACTCCAGTAAGTGCAACAGAGTCGCAAACACCAGTTGATGAATTAAAAGCATTATTGCAAACAGCCCAGAAAACAGAAAGCTCGTTGCAAAAACAAATTACTGAATTGAAGTCCCAACTCCAAGAACAAAAGAAATTAGTCAAAGAGTTGCAAACCCAAAGTTCTCACGAACAACAGCTTAAAACAGAATTAGAAGAAGCAAAAAAAACAATACTTAAACTTGCTGAAGTTAGTTCTAAACCAACGGCAAAAGCTGGTACAGCTAAACAAGAAAGTAGGCTTGCGCCCGCAACATCTACTCGCGCCGAAAAATTACCTAATTATTCCGATCCCTCAGAACGCCCCAATACCACTCTTGGCAACAAAGATATTGGCTGGTTTGATTAATAAGTAGGTAAAAAAATAGCGATCGCTTTAGATAGTTACAATTTGAGTAAAGGCGATCGCATTTTAATTATTTTAAGCGTCTACTAATTCAAAATTAACCTAGTATTATCTAGCTCTTTTCGGGAAATCTGCAAAGAGACTCAGGTTAAAGCTTTAGCGTCCCGCAGGTTCCAACGCGCTGAATTTGGCGATTAGAGTCAAGAGTAGCACCTAGAAAGCGTGCTTAGGTAGAGGTAAAAACTCGATGCGGTTACTTAACCGTAGCATAACGCCATAGGAAACCTTAGCCTCCCTGATGGCAACTCGATCTACGGGAATTCACAAAGAAGACACGCTCCCAAATAACAATACCACAAAAATTACATCACTTACACGCATAGATTTCCCAAATCAGCAAAGATATTGAGATATATTAATTAGAGTGCTAAGTTTTTATTGAAATAACGGGCAGGCGATCGCGTGGCTGAAACTGTAGATGTCGCTGAAAGTCAAAAAAATATACCTGAAAGGGAACAGCCAGAACAAAAATTTGTGCTGGAAAAAGAGGTAGAAACCGAGCAGATTGTAACGACCAAGCAGCGTCAGCGCTCTAGAGGATGGCTAATGCCACTACTCTTAGGCACGGGGATCGGAATTGGTTTGGCAGGGGTAGGCATGACTATTATGAATCGCCCCAATACGATCAAGCCTGCCGCTACCGCGCCAAATGCGATCGCACCGCCCGCAATCAGCGTAACTGTTGCCCCCGTCCAGCTTACTCCCGTCGCCCGCACACTCAACGTCACGGGAACCGTCAACGCGCGGGACTTGCTCCCAGTGTTGCCTCAAGCCACAGGCTTGCAAATCGAGCAACTATTGGTAGATGAAGGCGACTCCGTAAAAAGAGGACAAACTCTAGCTGTTTTAGATAATTCTGTATTGCAAACTCAAATCGCTCAAGCAAAAGCAGAAGTAGAATCCAATCGAGCCGTAGTCCAGCAAAGATTAGCCGCCCTAGTTCAAGCCCGTGCGACTCTAAGCGAAGCAAACAGCAACCTTGAACGATATAGGCGACTAGCCGAGCAAGGGGCAATTAGCCGTCAAGAATTAGAAACCCGTTCGACTACCGCTACTACAGCTAGAGAAGCAATTAGTGTTGCCCAGGCTAATATTGCCAGCGCCGAAGCGGATGTCCGCATCAGTATCGCCCGCGTCCAGCAACAACAAACCCAACTAAATCAAACTATAGTCCGCGCTCCTGCTAGTGGGATAATTGCCGAGCAAACTGCCCAAGTTGGGGATGTCGCCAATAGTACGCAAAAAATATTTTCAATTATTCAAAATGGCTCTTTAGAATTGCAGGCAAAAGTACCAACAACTAATTTAGCCCAAGTAAAAATCGATGCTCCGGCAGTAATTACTAGCGATGCAGACCCCCGCTTGCGCTTGAGCGCCAAAGTCAGAGAAATAGCCCCCCTCGTAAACCCGCAAAGCCGCGAAGCAACAGTAAGAATAGATATGCCAGCAACTTCTCTGTTGCGACCGGGAATGTTTGCCAGTGCCGCAATTACGATCGCTAATGTCCCCGGAATTGCCATTCCTGCCAAAGCTGTATTACCTCAAAGCGACGGTAACGCGATCGCTTTTGTATTAACGGACGGCGATCTAGTGCGCAGTCAACAAATTGAAGTAGGAGAAGTTATTGGTAAGGGGAGTGTAGAAATTATTAAGGGATTGAAAATAGGCGATCGCGTAGTCGTTGCAGGCGCTGGCTATCTCAAAGATGGCGACAAAGTACAAGTAGTAGCACAAGGTAAATAACTATGGATTTTAACCTTTCTGCTTGGTCAATTCGCCGCCCTGTACCCACAATAGTTTTATTTTTATTTCTGACGATTATCGGTTGGTTTTCGTTTACAACTTTAGGCATCGATATTAATCCAAATATTGATGTTCCTGCCGTTTCCGTCACTGTTACCCAACCAGGGGCGGGACCTTCAGAACTAGAATTTCAAGTAACCAAGCCCGTGGAAGATGCCATAGCGGGCTTGGGAAACATTGACAATATGATTTCTACCGTCAATGACGGCGTTTCGACAACAATTATTAACTTTGACTTGGGTACAGATAGCGATCGCGCTACCAATGACGTGCGTAATGCCGTTGCCCAAATTCGCCAAAATTTACCTCAAGATATTAACGAGCCGATTATTCAAAGGTTAGAATTTTCCGGCGGCGCAATCATGACCTACGCTGTAGTTTCTAACCAGCAATCAGTAGAAGAATTAAGCAACTTAGTAGACGAAACTATTAGCCGCGCCCTTTTATCAGTCCAAGGGGTTGCTGAAGTCCGCCGCGATGGTGGTGTAGACCGCGAAATTAGAATAAATTTAGCTCCCGAACGCTTGCAAGCATTGGGAATAACAGCAACGGCAGTAAACGAGCAAATTCGCGCCTTCAACGTCAACTTACCCGGAGGAAGAACTGAAGTAGGCGGTAGCGAACAAAGTATCCGCACTCTCGGCAGTGCCGCTACAGTTAGGGAATTACAGAACTATCAAATCGTGTTACCCAATGGCAGTTTTGTGCCGTTATCGAGCTTAGGGGAAGTTGAGGATAGTTTTGCCGAACCAAGGACGGCGGCTTATCTCAATAACCAGCCAGTAGTCGCTTTTTCTATACTGCGTAGTACGGGTACAACCTTAGTATCGGTAGAAGAAGGGGTAATTAAAGCCGTAGAAAAGCTGCAAAAAACCCTGCCTAGGGATGTGAAATTAGAATTAATTTTTACGCGCGGTGATTTTATCCGCGAATCTTACGAAAATACTATTGACGATTTGGTACAAGCTTCCGCCCTTGCCGTAATTACGATCTTGGTATTTTTGCGCGATTGGCGGGCAACTCTAATTACAGCGATCGCTCTGCCTCTATCTATTCTGCCAACTTTTGCTGTCCAACACGCTTTAGGCTACACCCTCAACAACATGACTTTGCTAGCGTTGGCGTTGGCGGTGGGCAACTTGGTAGACGATACCGTAGTCGAAGTCGAAAACATGGAACGGCATATTGGCATGGGTAAAACCCCCCGTCAAGCCGCCTTTGACTCGTCGGCGGAAGTCGGTTTAGCGGTACTTGCTAGTGCCGCAACAATTATTGCGGTATTTTTGCCTGTAGCTTTTATGGGCGGGATTCCTGGGCAATTTTTTCAACCTTTTGGGGTGACGGTTGCCGTTTCGACAATTTTTTCTACTTTGGTAGCGCGGACTATTACCCCGATGTTGGGGGCTAATATGTTTAAACCAAAAACAAATAAACAAATCAGAAAGGAGGAGACACGTAATAGTAGAAGGCGATTCCAACCTTATCGAAAATTACTAAATTGGGCATTAAGTCATCGCTTAACTACTATCGGCATTGCGATTACTTTTTTCATTGGCAGTTTAGCCCTTATTCCTTTAATTCCTCAAGGATTTATTGATAATGGCGACTTGGGGATTTCGACAGTTTCAATCGAACTACCACCCGGTTCGACCTTGGCTGACACGCGCAAAGTAGCCACCCAAGCCACAGATATTTTGCGCCGCAGTCCCGCCGTTGAAAATGTCCTAACAACTCAAGAAATAGATTCAGCAACGCTGATTGTCAATCTCCAGCCCAAAAAAACCAGGGAACTATCTCAAGTAGAATACGAGCAACAAATGCGCCCGTTACTGCAAAAAATTCCTGGGGCGAGAATTAGTTTTCAAAGTCAAGGGGCAGCAGGTAGTACCAAAGATTTAACTATTGTCTTAAAGAGCGAAAATGCGCCAGCTTTAACCGAAGTTGCTAATAACTTAGAAAAGCAAATGCGTTCGGTTCCCGGCTTAGTAGAAGTCGCCTCTACCGCCAGCCTAGTCAAACCAGAAATTTTAATTGTCCCCAACCCTGAAAAAGCCGCCGACTTGGGAGTAAACGTGCAGTCAATTGCTCAAACCACATCCTTGGCAACCATTGGTGACAACGAGGCAAACTTAGCTAAATTTAATTTAAGAACCCGCCAAATTCCCATCCGCGTGCAAATTGCCGAGCAAGCAAAGGAAGATATTAATACTTTAAGAAATCTGCGCGTACCAGGTAAAAACAATACCTTAGTCCCCCTAATCGCCGTTGCAGATATTCGTTACGGTAGCGGTCCAGCACAAATAGACCGCTACGATAGATCCCGTCAAGTTTCGGTAGAAGCCAACTTACAAGGCATTGCTCTCGGCGATGGCGTACAAGCGGTAGACAAGTTACCAGCCTTAAATCCCTTACCGCCGGAAGTCGTGCGCCAAAGTGCGGGGGATGCGGAAATTATGCAAGAAATCTTTGGGCGTTTTGGTACGGCGCTGGCACTGGCAATTATGTGTATTTATGCCATTTTAGTGCTGTTGTACAACAACTTCCTTCACCCGCTCACAATTATGGTGGCGTTGCCTTTATCTTTGGGTGGGGCGCTGTTGGGCTTGTTAATTGCTCAAAAAGCTCTAGGACTTTATGCTCTAATTGGAATTGTCTTACTAATGGGGATTGTGACCAAAAACTCAATTTTGTTAGTAGACTATACCATCATGTACTTAGAAGAAGGCAAAACTCAGCGTCAAGCGCTGATAGAAGCTGGTTTGTCGCGCCTGCGACCAATTTTGATGACTTCTCTAGCTACAGTAGCGGGAACTATACCCTTAGCTTTAGGATTGGGAGCGGGGGCAGAAGTCCGCAGCCCGATGGGAATTGCAATTATGGGCGGATTTACAACTTCTACGCTGCTGACACTGGTAGTTGTGCCTGTACTATTTACCTATGTAGATAACTTCCAATCTTGGATTCTCAAGCGACTAAAGCATGGATGGAGCAGAAGCTCGATGCGCAAGCAAATTTCCGAATAACTAACGAGCAATCAAAAATTAGTCGTATAATATTACTTTGCTCTGTTGCGGGTATAGTTCAGTGGTAGAACGTCAGCTTCCCATGCTGAATGTCGTCGGTTCGAGTCCGATTACCCGCTTTTTAGCGATAACCTAGATCGGTTTCTTCTAAACTAGCCCCACTAGAGGTAGGAGGAGCATTATTTGGAGTAGGCGCGGGTGGTACAGAGTTGCTGGAACTAGCGGGGACTGTCGGCGTAACGCTTCGAGGTCTAGCAGGGCTGGGAGTAGATTGTGCTGGTGGAGACGACGGCGTGTTTTCTGGTTTATTGAAGCCTAGTAGTACAGCAGAAGTAGCAAAGTATTTTGTCCACCGCTCAATTGTTGGTTGTTGTTGCCAATCAAAACGGGAAACTCTAGAAAATAGTAGCGGCACTTGTTGCCCTTGGCGATCGCCTAAAATAGTTATAGCAATTTCTGCGCGGTCAAGGTTATTAGTTAAGATACTTTCACCACAAAAGTTGATAATTCATTTTGCTTTGCGCCAAAATTGTTGTAGACAGTAACAAAGTAAAATGCACTACTTGAATGCAACAGAAACTTTTCCACCTGCTACTACTGAACCAATAATTGAATTAAAGGGCATTAGTAAAAACTTTGGCAAAAGTGTAATTTTAGACAACGTAGACTTAAAAATGTACCGAGGAGAAGCCTTAGCAATTATTGGACCTTCGGGTACGGGGAAATCGACCATTTTAAGAATTATTGCTGGGTTATTAGCGCCAGATGCTGGGGAAATATACATAGAAGGACAGCTAAGATCGGGGTTAATTGAAGATGGTAACGATTCAATTGGCATAGGTATGGTATTTCAGCAAGCCGCTTTATTTGACTCGCTCACGGTAGAGGAGAATGTAGGATTTTTGCTATTTCAACACTCCAAACTCAAAAAGTCGCGCATTAGAGAACTGGTAAAGCAAAAACTAGAAATGGTAGGCTTGGGGGAAGCGGGAAGCCGCTACCCTGCCGAATTATCGGGAGGAATGCGTAAGCGAGTTAGTTTTGCCAGGGCAATTATGGCAAACCCCAACAACCCCAAAGATGTCTCAGAAGTTTTGCTATACGATGAACCTACCGCCGGATTAGATCCGATCGCATCTACAGTAATTGAAGACTTGATCCGTCAGTTGCAATCCACTCAAGGAGTTTGTAGCACTTACGCGATTGTTACTCACCAAGACAGCACTATTCGCCGCACTGCCGATCGCATAATCTTTCTGTATCAAGGTAAAGTGCAATGGGAGGGAACTGTAAGCGATACTCAAACTACAGATCATCCTTTAATCAAACAATTTTTTAGCGGTAGTGTAGAAGGACCAATTCATATAATTGGTTGAGGTGCATGGGTTTTACCCTTATAGCAGATTGTCAGCTAAATACTAATAGCTAGGAGAATATTTTGATCCGATCGCGCACAGTTCGAGAAGGCTCTGTTGGTTTATTAATCCTTCTAGGTTTAGGGTTGCTAGGGGGATTTATTCTTTGGCTGCAAGGAATGCAATTAAATAAACGCAGCTATACAGCTACCGTCTCTTTTGCCAATGTCGGTGGAATGCAAGAGGGGGCAAATGTTCGCTATCGGGGGGTAAATGTCGGTAGTATTGTAGCGATTAAACCAGGCGCAAACGGTGTAGATGTTGAGATGGAAATTAGTCCCGCCGACATCATAATTCCTCGCAATGCCGTAATTGAAGCCAATCAATCGGGTTTGATTAGCGAAGTTAGTATTGATATTACGCCCCAAACTCAGCTATCTCCCCAATTGGTTGTCGCCCAACCCCTAGATGAAAATTGCGATCGCAATTTAATTATTTGTGACGGTTCTCGGCTTCAAGGTCAAATTGGTATTAGTCTAGATGCGCTGATTCGTTCTTCAACCAATTTTGCTAGTATCTACGGCAATCCAAAGCTATATGCCAACCTAAATACTGCCGTAAACAATGCAGCCAGGGCTGCGTCGGAAGTAACTCAGCTTACCCGCGAACTTGAAGTTTTATCCAAGTCTACCCGCCAGCAACTCGGAACTTTTTCTACGGCGGCAACTTCCGTAGAAAAAGCTGCCAATGAAATTAGCACTTCAAGCCGCAAAACCCTAAATCAATTTGGCACTACCGCATCGCAGCTAAATACAACTACAGCTAATGTCAATCGGTTAGTAAATAATGTCGATAGTTTGGTAACGACCAATCGCTCTACTTTAGTTACTACTCTAAACAATCTCAACCGGGCAAGCGAACAGTTGCAAGGGACATTTGGCGAGCTATCACCCACACTTAATCGTCTCAACCAAGGGCAATTAGTCCAAAATCTAGAAACCCTATCTGCCAACGCTGCGGAAGCTTCTGCCAACCTCCGCAATGCCTCTAACGCTCTAAACGATCCTAATAATATTTTGGTATTGCAGCAAACTCTAGATTCGGCGCGGGTAACTTTTGCTAATGCCCAAAAAATCACCTCAGATTTGGACGAACTAACCGGAGATCCTCAGTTTCGTCAAAACGTCCGCGAAATAGTCGATGGTTTGAGTGGTTTGGTATCTACTACCCAACAATTAAAACAGCAAGTACAGGTAGCAGAAAGCTTAGACTCCACCCCAGAGGAAAAATTAAATGTAATTTCTAATAGCTCCCCGATTTCTGTCATGCCAAAGGTAGATAATGCAGAGTTTTCCTTAGCTCAAAAAACTTTAAACCAAATTTCATCTACAAAAGAGGAAGATTTCAGGGAAGCTCAATAAAATAGTTGCGGGGAAAGAAGTCAAAAAATTGCGCCTTAATCCCCGTCAGACTTAAATTATACCCCAACCAGGCGGCGGCAAAGGTATTTGTTCATCCATTCTTGATTGCGATACTCGCTGCATACTGGCAGAAAGCCAGATAAACATTTCTTGAAAGTTTAAACCCACTAACTTCAAAGGACTGCGAGCAACGATTTGGGAAAGGCGAGTCATATTTGCTCCTTCTACACCTACAGCAAAGAAAGCTACGCGCTTATTAGCTTCATCTTCTTTGATCCGTTGGGCGGCTTGCTCTATCAAACTATCTGGTTCGCCTTGGGGTTCTCCATCGGTAATTAAAAATACCCAAGGACGATAATAAGCGACTCCATTGGCGCTGTACTCAGCTTTGCGGCTAGATACCATATCTAGCCCTTTATGAATTGCCGAACCCATGACTGTTAAACCTTGAGCCTTTAGTGTTGGTGGTTCAAATTGGTCGGCGGTAATAAAATCTTGGACTACATTCACATCGCTATTGAAGGTAAGAATTGCGACTTCAACTCGCTTTTTGGCTAAGTTATCGCGATTTAGCTCCTCCTTAAATATTTTTAATCCTTCATTTAGGGCATTAATCGCCTCACCTTGCATGGAACCCGAAGTGTCGAGCAACAACACGCAGGGACAGCGCGGTTCTGGGTTCTCAGCAAATTCAACAGCATCCTCAAGTCTTAAAAAATCAGGCATAGTAAGAGCAATTATAGGACTAGAATTCCTAGTTTAACTGGACGAGTGGAAGCCTAGCTCTTTTTTATTGTAGAAAACATAGCCGAAGTTGGCAAAATCTAGGGCAGCAAATTAACGCAGCTTATAGATTCATGGCTGCAAGTGCAGCTTTTTGGCTAACTTGTCCGTAGGCATTACTTAAATACGCGATCGCAGCTTCCGAGACGGTAGCATCAAAATTAGAGTTCCCTGTGCCATCAATCGATAGGGGGATTGGTCCTAAAATATCTAAAATTGATTCGCTACTTACGGGGGGGGCAATGACAACTAAATCGGGGTCTAAAGGGCGATCGTAGTGCCAAAATTGAGCAATATTAGGAAAATTAGTAGTTTTAGAGGTAGGGGCGGTGTTGGTTTGTAAATCGGTAGTTGATTCGGTATTGTTAGTACGGCGTAGCTGACGCAAGGAAGCAATAATTTGGTCTTTAGAGCTACCGCGCAGTTGAAATAAAACAAAAGGATCTTCACTAAAGCGATCGCCCAATTGATAATACACTGCGCCTATATGCTTACAGGGATTGGCTTTGTCGGGACAAGAACACTTACTGCAAATATCGCTCAAACTAAACGGAAATAGCGACACGCCGTTGGCGGTAAAGACTTCCTCAATATTTTGCGGCATTTCTCCAGCTAATAATTTGGCGGCAAAATATGCTCGATGGGACATAGTTTCAATCACGTAGCCCCATTGTTCTTCGGTAAAAGACTCCAAAGACAAAGAAACTTGATAGGGTTCTACTTCTGTTCCTTGTACCTCGGCGGACACCTTAGCCCCTTGAAACTTGATGCTAAGTACATTTCCTTGCCTTGAGTAAGTTCTCGCCCTTTCTAGACGTTTTTTGAAGCGGTAGGAGTCTAGTAAATCTAGCCATCGTTGCGCCCACCATTCACGACTTGCTTGCGCGTTGTAACTTGTCATTGTTGTGCGTGTAAATTTATTTTTGATCGCATATGCTAATAATCCTAGGTTTTTGAACTTGATTTTGCTCTAGATTTGGTTGTTGTAGTTTTTTTGGCAGTGGTAGTTGTAGACTTGGTGGTTGTACGCTTGGCGCTACCAGCAGGCTTTTTGGTGGCTAATAACTCTAAAGCTGTAGCTAGAGTCATCGTTTCTACAGTTTGACCTTCGGCTAAACCAACATTGGTTTTACCGTGCTTGATATAAGCACCATAAGGACCATCGTAGATATTTACAGGTTCGTTGTCTACCGGATGAGAACCTAATTCTTTTAAAGGTTGCTTAGACTTGCTCCGCCCGGTTTTTTTCGGCTCTGACAAAATTTCTATTGCCCGCTCCAAAGAAATTGTAAAGACATCATCTGCGCCTTTGAGACTGCGGTAATCTTTCTCATCCTTGCTTTGGTTATGGACGATAAATGGTCCAAACTTGCCTAGCCCCGCTTGAATTTTGCCATTTGTCGCCGGATGAACCCCCAAAGTCCGGGGTAATGACAACTGATTGACAGCCATTTCTAACGTCACGTCGTCAGGACTGACACCCGCAGGTAGAGACGCAGTTTTAGGTTTCTTATTTTCCTCGGAGGGTTCGCCCAACTGTAAATAATAGCCATTGCTGCCAATTTTGAGGTAAATTGTTTCTCCCGTATCAGGATGCTGCCCAACTTTGTTTGGTCCCTTTAACAGTGCTTCGACTTGTTCAGAATTTATATCTGCGGGAGTCAAGTTTGGCGGAATTGAAGCTGTAATTGTGCCATTACCGTTATTTGATTCAACGTAAGGACCAAACTTACCAATGCGGACTTTGACATCCAAATCGTCTAATTGTACAGTCTTAGCTTTAGAGCGATCGATTTGGCTTTCTCTTTCTTTGACTAAAGTTTCTAGCCCTTTGTCCCCCGAATAAAATTGGCGCAGGTATGGCAACCATTTTGCTTCTCCGGTGGCAATATCATCTAAAGTTTGCTCCATTTTTGACGTAAAGCTTGTATTTACCAAGTCGGGAAAATGCTCTTCTAGTAAAGCTGTAACGGCAAAAGCTGTAAAAGTTGGAATTAGAGCATTGTTTACTAGCTGCGCGTAGCCGCGATCGATAATCGTGCTAATAATACTTGCATAGGTACTAGGTCGCCCAATCCCTTCGCTTTCTAAAGTTTTGACTAAAGAAGCTTCGGTATAACGAGCAGGTGGCTGAGTTTCGTGACCTACCGCCTCTAATTTAGTGCAATTTGGAAAGTCGCCTACTTTTAATGTTGGCAAAATTACTTCTTGGTTTTCTAACGCCGCATTGGGGTCATCAGAACCTTCTACATAGGCGCGGAGATACCCAGGAAAATCAATCCGTTTGCCACTAGAACGAAATCCCGCATCTTCTACTTGAGTTTGGACAGATACTTGCGTTTGTCGCGCATCAGCCATTTGACTGGCTACCGTCCGCTTCCAAATCAAATCGTACAAAGCCGCTTCTCGACCGCTTAAGCCCGTTTCTTGGGGAGTGCGAAAAGTATTACCCGCCGGACGGATGGCTTCGTGGGCTTCTTGAGCGCCTTTGCTTTTAGTTGTATATTGCCGAGGGGAAGGGCTAAGATACTCTTTGCCGTAAAGTTTTTCTACACAACTGCGGGACGCGGCGACAGCTTCTGAGGATAAATGCACCGAATCTGTCCGCATATAGGTAATATACCCTTGCTCGTACAAGCTTTGTGCCGTCCGCATGGTATCCCGTGCCGAGATTCTTAGTTTGCGGTTAGATTCTTGTTGCAATGTTGAAGTAGTAAACGGCGGGGCAGGTTTGCGGGTAACAGGGCGCTCCTCTAGCCCGGTTACTTGCCAGGGCTTACCTGTTAAACGTTTTTGCAGATTTCGTGCCTCTGCTTCGCTCAGTAACGTTACTTTGCGTCCGGCAATAATTTGCCCAGTGGCTTCATCAAAATCGCTACCTGTAGCTACTTTCGTGCCTGCGAGGGTTGTTAGTACGGCGCTAAAAGGGGTTTTTTCCTGTTCTAAGGTTGCCTTTAAGTCCCAATAACTACCTTGACGAAAAGCGCGGCGCTGGCGTTCGCGATTGACTAGCAACAGTACTGCCACCGATTGGACTCGTCCGGCGGATAGCCCCCAAGCAATTGTTTTCCAAAGGAGGGGCGACAACGTGTAACCGACTAAACGATCTAAAATACGTCTAGTTTCTTGAGCGCGGACTACTTGCTCGTCAATATTGCGGCAATTTTTGAGTGCCTTTTTGATGGCTTCAGACGTAATTTCGTGAAACACCATCCGTTTAATTGGCACTTTTGGCTTCAATATTTGCAATAAATGCCAACTTATGCTCTCTCCTTCCCGGTCTTCATCGGTCGCCAGTATCAGTTCATCGGCGGATTTGAGAGCCTCTTTGAGTTGGGTAACAATTTTTTTCTTATCTTTGGGGATTATATACAGGGGTTCAAAATCTGCATCCACATTGACACCCAAATTAGCCCATTTTTCAGACTTTACCGCCGCCGGAATATCACTAGCCGACTGGGGCAAATCGCGGACGTGACCCATCGAAGCTTCCACGCGGTAGCCTGCGGGCAAATAATTACGAATAGTACGGGCTTTAGTCGGAGATTCAACAATAACGAGAGTTGGCATGGGAACTTTTTGAGCAAGTAGCAACGAGGCTAATAAGTCCAAGGATTAAAGAATTTCCCTCCTAATGTCAAGAGGGAGAATTTTTTAAACAGATAATATTTATCTACAGTAAGTTATTTCAATCTTTAACCTATATTTACAGTTAGTGGCTATAGCTATGGGTAAAAAATAGCCTCAAATGATTACGTGTCAAGCTTTCCAAGACTTTTGATCATTGTGTCAAAATTTACCCCTATGGCTTGTTTTGCGCCTCGTTGCTTCAAAATAGAGCAGCTTTATTCAAGAAGTTTTTACCTTGTCAGAGGCAAAATTGGAAATTTTGACTATAAATATCGAAGAAATAAATCAAAAAAACATCTTAATCAGTTTGAGAGACAATACAATGAACACGGTTAGTTTTTATGCCTAATAACGGCAGCCTATACAAAGTATGGATTTTGCCACGCTTGCAGCCCAGTTGAACGCTGGGACAATTTTGCCCGAAGGGATAATTATTACTACCCTTCTGGTGGTTTTAGTCGGTGACTTAATTGGGGGGCGCAAAGCTTCGCGTTGGATTCCCTACGGGGCGATCGCGGGATTATTGAGTGCGATCGTTGCTTTATACTTGCAATGGGATAACCCCAACCCCATTGGCTTTTTAGGTGCATTTAATAGCGATGACTTGAGTATTGTATTTCGCGGGATCGTTGCTCTATCTACCGTTGTCACAATTTTGATGTCGATTCGCTACATAGAGCAATCGGGTACGGCACTAGCTGAATTTATTACAATTATGCTGAGTGCGACTTTAGGGGCAATGTTCCTTTCCGGAGCAAATGAATTGGTGATGATTTTCATCTCCCTAGAGACCCTCAGTATCTCATCCTACTTGATGACAGGCTACACCAAGCGCGATCCCCGCTCGAATGAAGCAGCATTAAAATACTTGCTAATTGGCGCTTCGAGTACCGCCGTATTTTTGTACGGAGTTTCCTTACTGTACGGGCTTTCGGGGGGAGAAACTCAGTTAGATATCATTGCTGCGAATATTCCCAATATTAACGGCGAACAATCTTTGGGGTTGCTAATTGCTTTAGTATTTGTAATTGCCGGAATTGGCTTCAAAATATCTGCCGCACCTTTCCACCAATGGACACCAGATGTTTATGAAGGCGCACCCACTCCAGTGATTGCCTTTTTATCCGTAGGTTCAAAAACTGCGGGTTTTGCTTTAGCAATTCGCTTGCTAACAACGGCTTTTCCGCTTATTACCGCCGAGTGGCAATTTGTATTTACCGCCCTTGCAGTGCTAAGTATGGTTTTGGGTAATGTTGTCGCCCTAGCTCAAACTAGCATGAAGCGGATGCTGGCTTATTCTTCCATTGCTCAAGCTGGCTTTGTGATGATTGGCTTGATTGCAGGAACCGAAGCTGGCTACTCTAGCATGGTATTTTACCTGATAATTTACCTATTTATGAATTTGGGCGGATTCTGCTGCGTGATTCTCTTTTCTTTACGCACGGGAACCGATCAAATTAGCGAATACTCTGGTTTGTACCAAAAAGATCCACTGTTGACCTTGGGTTTAAGTATTTGCTTGCTGTCTTTGGGTGGTATTCCGCCCCTAGCTGGGTTTTTTGGCAAAATTTACCTATTCTGGGCTGGTTGGCAAGCTGGGCAATATTGGTTGGTGTTGCTAGGGCTTGTAACGACAGTAATTTCAATTTACTACTACATTCGCGTAGTGAGAATGATGGTAGTCAAGGAACCTCAAGAAATGTCGGAAGCGGTGAAAAATTATCCCGAAATTCGCTGGGATTTGCCAGGAATGCGCCCAATTCAAGTATGTTTAATCTTGACTTTAGTGGCGACTTCTTTGGCGGGAATTTTGTCGAATCCGTTGTTTACTTTAGCTAATAATTCCGTTGCCAATACGCCCATATTGCAACCCTCAATTATTAGCACTTTGAAAACTGCTCAAGCAGCAACTGCTTTAAGGGAAGCGGCGAACGATTAGCGGTAGATCCCCTCTAGCCCACGGCAATAAAGCGGGAAGAAAAGCGATACCCGCTTTTTGCCTCCCCTTAAAAAGGGGGGAAAATAAATTCTTAGAGAGGGAGAAGCCTCAAACAGAAGGAAAGTCTTAAAATCTACCTTGTTAAGGTAGATTCAGGGGATCTAAATAACGAGCTACTCACTGTAAAGACTTATTAAAGACAATTATTTTAGGGGCGTACTTGAGTAGTGCGCCCTTCATTTATGGAATATAGGTAATTTGATGAATCAATCGATAGCGGCGATCGCAACTACTCCGAATGCTACCAAAACTTTACAGCCTTTGTGTCATTATCTGGGCGCACAGCTTTGGGTTCCCGATATCACCAATATTGAAGCAGCGCAAATATATAGCGGGGATTTAAAAACTCATGTAGCTACTTTGTGGCATACTCAGCAAGCTTTAATATTTTGTTTGGCAACGGGAGCAGTGGTAAGGTTAATTGCCCCTTTATTGCAACACAAATCAACCGATCCGGCAGTGATAGTAATAGATGAAGCGGGTAAATTTGTTATTAGCCTATGTAGCGGACATCAAGGCGGTGCGGATAAATTAGCAAAATTAATTGCTCAATTAATCGGTGCAACTCCAGTATTAACAGGCGCATCTTCTGGTCTAGGACTTCCCGCCGTAGATATGTTGGGCGTTCCCTTCGGTTGGCGACGAGGCGAGGGCGATTGGACGGGTGTAAGTGCGGTGGTAGCGCAGGGTAAACCCGTACAAGTAATTCAAGAATCCGGTTCTAATTTGTGGCAAAAAGCCTATAGTTTTCAATCTTCCTCATCGCCCCAAGCCCAAATATATATTACCGCCCGGATTGTAGAAAGTGTAAACTATCCACAAATCCAATGGCATCCACGAGTTTTGTGGGTGGGGATTGGCTGCGAACGCGGAACGCCGAAGGGAACGATCGCAAATGCCATTAAAAAGGTATTTTTAGAACATCAATTAGCAGAAAATGCGATCGCCGGAATTGCCACTATCGATCTAAAAGCTGATGAAATAGGCTTACTTCAACTATGCAAAGAGCGCGATTTACCTTTGCGTACCTTCACTAAAGAGGTTCTAAGTGCTGTTACTGTCCCTAACCCTTCCCCCATAGTTGAATTGGAAGTTGGAACCCCTAGCGTTGCGGAAGCCGCCGCTCTAAGTGCTGCTAGTAGTCAATCTCTTTTAGTTAGCAAACAAATTTTTAAATCTATTGGCGCAGTAACAATTGCGATCGCGCAATCGGCACAAGAATATACTGGTCGTACAGGTAAATTGTTGCTAGTTGGGACGGGACCTGGGCAATTAGACCAAATTACTCCTGCTGCTCAAATTGCGATCGCTTCAGCAGATGTAGTTATTGGTTATTCGTTGTATATAGATTTAATTGCCCCCTTGCTGCAACCACAGCAAATTATTGAAGCAATGCCCATTACTCAAGAACGTCAACGCGCCGAACGAGCTATAGAGCTTGCCAATTGGGGCTTGACGGTAGCTGTTGTATCTTCCGGCGATAGCGGTATTTATGGAATGGCGGGGATAGTAATGGAACAATTGCAAGCGGCGAATTGGGATGGGAAAACCCCCAGCGTGCAGCTATTTCCGGGAATTAGTGCTTTGCAAGCAGCAGCTTCTCGCGTCGGTACGCCCTTAATGCACGATTTTTGTGCTATTAGCTTGAGCGACTTACTTACACCTTGGGAAACCATCGAAAAACGCCTAACCGCCGCCGCCCAAGCGGATTTTATTACAGCTTTGTACAATCCCAAGTCGCAAACTCGTACCCAACAATTAGCGACAGCAACAGCCATTTTCTTAAAATACCGCGATCCAAATACCCCTGTGGCGATCGTCCGTTCTGCCTATCGCCCAGATGAGCAAATTACGCTAACTACTTTAGATAAATTGCTCGATACAACCGTTGATATGCTAACTACGGTATTAATTGGCAACCAAACCACCCGCACTCACAATAATTGGATGATTACCCCACGCGGTTATCTTGGCTTTGGCGATTCAGTTGCTCTGAATATGGGCTAAATACGATCGCTACTTGTAGAATTTTCGAGTTTTTGGCGAATCGCTGCTTGGGCTTTCGCATCAAAATCAGGATCTCCATGACTTGCAATAATTCTGAGCGGACGTTGAATGATTTTATTTATTACTAGCTTAGTGATGTGGTGGTATCAACCTAAAAACCCGTTAACTCAAAAAAGGCGAAAGTTAAAATAGTTATGCAAACGATTCTGTTACTGACTATTAAGAAGTTGGATTTTGGAAGGTGAGATCGCGCGCTCCAACGGTACACCTAACTGCGGCAAGGATTTTGTAGAAATTTGATTGAAAGTTAGAATCTATGGCTATTTCACCCAACCTATAGCGAGGCATTACCAAGTCTGGCACGATTGTACCAACAGTAAAATTTACTTGTTACTAAAGCCACTCTGGTGAAGGAGCGGCTTTAATCAATAAACTTCTAAGCTTTTTGTACACAGAATATATAAGGTAAGGGAATCTTATTTTTTTCCCCTTACCCTTTAACCGCGCTACATCTTGGCTTGCTCAAGTCCTTCTTTGACCCTTGTACCGTATTCCGAATCGCATTGCATAAAGTGTTCTACCATGCGCTCTTGAATATCTGGGTTACAGGTTTTAAGTGCTGTAACCAAGTTCAAAATTAGGTCATCGCGCTCCGAGTCTTCAAATGTACGATACCGTTCGCCAGCTTGCTTGTAGTCGTTAAGACGGCTAATTTTTTGCCGCACAACTGGACTTTGAACGTAGGGAGTATGATCTTTGCCAGACTTCGGTGCTTCTTTAAGTCCGCCTATACTGCTTGGTTCGTAGTTGACATGGGGGTTTTCGCCTGCTTCTACTCCATCAACGTTGTAAGCCATCTGACCATCGCGTTGATTTGTCGCTACTCGCGCTTTTGCGCGGTTAATCGGTAGCTGGAGATAGTTTGTCCCGACGCGGTGACGCTGAGTATCAGAGTATGAAAAAGTCCGACCTTGAAGCAGTTTGTCGTCGGAGAAGTCTAAACCGTCAACTAATACCCCCGCACCAAAGGCTGCTTGTTCAACTTCAGCGAAATAGTTGGTAGGATTTTTGTCTAGTACCATCCGTCCGATTGGCAACAAAGGGAATTGCTCTGGCGGCCAAACTTTGGTTGGATCTAAGGGATCGAAATCTAGTTCGGGATGGTCGTCATCGGACATGATTTGTACGCAAAATTCCCATTCAGGATAATCGCCTCTTTCAATGGCTTCATACAAATCCTGCGTAGCATGATTAAAATTTTTAGCTTGAACTTCCTCAGCTTGAGCGAGAGTTAGGTTTTTGACTCCTTGTTTGGGAACCCAGAAATACTTAACTATATGCCCCACTCCGTCAGAATTCACCATTTTATAAGTGTTTACGCCCGAACCATCCATTTGTCTGTAGTTAGCAGGAATTCCCCACGGACTAAACAGCCAAGTAA
This sequence comes from Aliterella sp. E5.1, assembly GCF_057473825.1. NCBI lineage: Bacteria > Bacillati > Cyanobacteriota > Cyanophyceae > Chroococcidiopsidales > Aliterellaceae > Aliterella > Aliterella sp. E5.1. The sequence goes on along the minus strand of NZ_JBYCCV010000016.1, from coordinate 17,520 downwards.
TCATGTGCATGGCTTCCGGTATATGGCTGATAAAATCAAATATCCGGTTGGTATCTTGACGGTTTGTTACGGGGTCTGGCTTAAAGGCGTGAACCAAATCTGGGAACTTGAGCGGATCTCTGATGAAAAATACTTTGAGGTTATTGCCAACTAAATCCCAGTTACCATCTTCGGTGTAAAACTTGGTTGCAAATCCACGCGGATCGCGCAGGGTTTCAGGCGAATGACCGCCGTGAATAACACTAGAAAAACGGACAAATACAGGCGTAATTTTGCCTTTTTCTTGGAAAAGTTTAGCACGGGTATATTTGCTTGCTGGTTCCTCGCCGATTGTTCCATAAGCTTCAAAATAACCGTGTGCGCCAGCGCCTCGCGCGTGAACGACTCTCTCTGGGATGCGTTCGCGGTCAAAGTGGCTAATCTTTTCGAGAAAATTATAGTTTTCTAAAACTGTGGGACCTCGATCGCCTACAGTTCTTGTGTTTTGATTGTCAAAGATCGGATGACCTTGGCGGTTAGTCAAAGTCTCCTCAGTGTTGCCCAAGTTATCTTGTTGTTGCTCCATTGTTCTATATAACTTAAGTCTGCTCTTTACTTGACGATTTGCTGCGATCGCATAAGGGAGTTTTCTATAAAGATAAACTCGTTATGGTTTCGATCTATTTAAATCGTAGTCATTACGACTAGCATTTGCCCACTAAATTGCCACAAAATTTGCAGCAAACTTATTTCTCGATCACGTCTAGCTATAGAGTTAGATCCCTTTCTAAGCCAACCTCTGCTTGGGTTAGGAAAGTATTGGGCAATCAAAAAAGCATCGCCACAGAATTATTTGAGTAATATAAACACCATTTGAGAACAAATACTTATCTCTATTGGCTATTTTATTGTCTTACTACTGATTGATGTTCAAACCATATTTGCGTAGTTACCTAGTAAGAGTAACCGTTCTAGCAAATATTCACCATCACTTAAATGTGTTCCAGGTGACTAATAGTATTTCACGTAGACCAAAAACAAAAACTGAGTAAGGCAATCAATAAATGTTTTATCACAAGAAGCAACTGCAATATTTTACTCCTCCAGAGCGTCCAGACGCAGTTTATGCTAAGAAACTGCAAGAACTCATAGGTGGTCCTATGGGAGAAATGACTGTGATGATGCAGTACTTATTCCAGGGGTGGAACTGTCGTGGACCTGCTAAGTACAAAGATATGCTGCTAGATATTGGTACTGAGGAAATTGGTCACGTCGAGATGTTAGCGACGATGCTTGCCCATCTGCTGGATAAAGCACCGATCAAAATGCAAGAAGATGGTGCAAAAGACCCCGTAGTAGGTGCAGTTATGGGGGGTACTAATCCAAGGGATGTGATTGTAGCTGCTATGAATCCAAAGCATTCAATTGTCTCAGGTGGAGGTGCTATGCCTGAAGACAGCGTTGGAGTCCCTTGGAATGGTCGCTACATCATGGCTAGTGGCAACTTGTTGGCAGACTTCCGTTCTAATCTGCACGCTGAGTCTCAAGGTCTATTACAGGCTGTACGGTTGTATGAAATGACCGACGATAAGGGCGTAAGAGATCACCTCAGTTACATGATTGCCCGTGACACCATGCACCAAAACCAGTGGTTAGCGGCGATTGAAGACTTGCAAAGCGAAGGATTTGAGGAGACTGTAGTTCCTAAAATTGCCTACGAATATGGCAAAAAAGAAGCTGCTTATCAGTTCTGGAATAATTCTGAGGGCGAAGACAGCGCTCAAGGTCGTTGGGCTAAAGGTCCGTCGATGGACGGCAAAGGCGAGTTTGAGTATGTAGCCAATCCTCAACCCCTAGGACCTGTACCAACACCACCACAGCCCGATCCTAACTTGCACGGTACTCCCGCTTCTCCCGCAATGCAAAAAACAAGTGACGGTGCAAGTAATATTGTTGATGGTATTTCTCAAGCCGTTGAGGGTGTAGGTGAAACAATTAAGCGCACAATCATCGGCGGGCAATAGCAGACAGTGATGTTTGACAGGTACGAGTAGCAAAATGCCCCTTTTTTAAGGAAAAAAATCCCTTCATTGCTCCTTTTTAGGGGGAATGAAGGGATTACAGCAAAAATAAGTAACTGCTAATTGGCGGCAATACCTTCTTGCCTAGCTGCCTTTTGAACTGCTCCAGAAACCGCACTGACAACCCGCTTGTCGAACACTGAGGGGACAATGTGTTGGCGGTTGAGGTCGGAAGGTTTGACTAATGACGCGATCGCATAAGCTGCTTCTAAGTACATTGTGGTAGTAATAGTTGAGGCTCGACAGTCTAAAGCACCGCGAAATACTCCCGGAAAAGCCAAAACATTATTAATTTGGTTGGGGTAATCGCTTCTTCCTGTTGCCATCACCGCAACATAGTTAGTTACAAGCTCCGGCTGAATTTCTGGAATCGGATTTGCCATTGCAAATACAATTGGTTCGCTTGCCATCGAGCGCACCATTTCCGGCGTAACTACCCCCGGAGCGCTAACGCCAATAAATACATCCGCACCCACCATCGCCGCCGCTAAACCGCCCATTTTATCGATCGCAAACTCTAGCTTTTCGGGGGTCATATCTGGGCGCTGAGTAGACAAAATGCCTTTGGAGTCGCACATCCAAATAATTTCGGCTCCCGCTTTTTTTAGCAAACGCGCGATCGCAACTCCTGCCGCTCCCGCCCCATTAATAATGATTTTTACCTTAGCTATAGGCTTATTGACAAGTTTGAGGGCATTGATCAACGCTGCTAAAGTTACAATTGCCGTACCGTGTTGGTCGTCGTGAAAAATGGGAATATTTAATTGTTCGCGCAGCAGCTTTTCAATTTCAAAGCAACGGGGAGCAGCAATATCTTCCAAATTCACCCCGCCAAATACGGGCGCAATTTGTTTGACGGTTTCGACAATGGTTTTAGTATCTTGACTAGCTAGACAGATCGGAAAAGCATCAATTCCCCCAAACTCTTTAAACAGCATCGCCTTACCTTCCATCACAGGTAACGCCGCCTCTGGTCCCAAATTACCTAACCCTAAGACCGCACTACCATCAGTAACGATCGCGACGGTATTTTGTTTAATTGTTAAGTGGTAAGCCTGTTCGGGGTCTTGAGCAATTGCTGTACAAATTCTCCCCACTCCTGGGGTGTAAGCCATTGCCAAGTCTGCCAAGCTCTTAATTGCAATGCGACTTGTGATCCTAATTTTGCCGCCACGATGCAAATTAAAAGTGCGATCGTAGACATCTATTAATTTAATGTCGGGTAGAACTTTAATTGATTCAACAATCGTCTCTGCGTGTTCGGTACTGGCTGCATCTACTGTAATATCGCGAATTGAAACCTCACGGGTTTGCTCGATCAGATCGATTTGACCGAGATTGCCGCCAGTAGATGCGACAGCACCTGTTACACTCGCCAGCATTCCCACACGGTTGGGAATTTCTAAACGTAGCGTCAAACTAAAGCTAGAGTTGGGGGTCAAAATTGTCATGCCAAGTACCGCGATTCTCCGTTATTGAAGCAGTTGATTATAGCAATACACCTTAAATTGGCACAAATTGCGATCGCAAACTGATAGGAATTTGACAGATGTGCCATCAAGCGTCTCTATTAGTACGCATTGAGGTGACAAATTGCTCGAATAAATAATCGGCATCATGAGGTCCAGGACTTGCTTCGGGGTGGTACTGCACCGAAAACATTGGTAAGGATTTGTGCTTTAATCCGGCAACAGTGCGATCGTTGAGGTTGAGATGGGTAATTTCTACGTCTGAACTTGATAAGGAATCAGGATCGATAGCAAAACTATGGTTTTGGCTAGTAATTTCTACTTTTTGCTCTAAACCCGCAGGCTGATTTAATCCGCGATGACCAAACTTGAGTTTATAAGTTTGAGCGCCCAACGATAAACCTAAGATTTGATGACCCATGCAGATACCAAATACGGGTTTTTGGCTAGTTAATAGAGCTTTGGTTGTTTCTATCCCTTCAGTGTTTGCGGCTGGATCTCCAGGACCATTGGAGAGAAATATCCCATCGGGGTTGTATTTCATAATCTCCTCGGCGGGTGTACTTGCTGGGACAACAATTACCCTACAACCATAACTTGCTAGTCGCCGTAAAATATTTCGTTTGACTCCAAAATCAAGAGCGACAACGGTTAGTTGTTTTTCTACGATTTGCTCAGTGGCGGGTTTAAATTCCCACAGGTTGGTAGTTGGATCTGACCATTCGTAAACTTCTGTAGTGGTGACTTCTCGCACCAAGTTTAAGCCTGCCATATCCGGCGCTGTTTGGATTTTTGCTAATAACTGTGCTTCGTCAAGCTCAGTTGAAATGCCACCATTCATGGCTCCAAATACGCGAATTTTGCGAGTTAGGGCGCGGGTATCAATGCCGTAAATTCCCGGTATATTGTGTTGTTTTAAGTAGTTGGGTAAGCTACTTGTCGATCGCCAGTTGCTGGGGCGATCGCATATATTGCGCGCGATCGCTCCTCGTACCTGCGGGCGGCTCGATTCTTCGTCTTCGGCATTAACACCAGTATTGCCAAGCTCCGGATAGGTAAAAACTATGATCTGACCGCGATAGCTGGGATCTGTCAATACTTCTTGATAGCCCGTCATTCCGGTATTAAAAACTACTTCTCCGATCGTTGTTCCAGTCGCCCCAAAAGACAAACCGCGATAAGTTGTGCCATCAGCAAGGACTAAGATAGCAGGTTTAGACATTTTCAATAATTAGGCTAATTTACGCACGTTGCGATCATTATGCCATGAGTTGTTTTTTAGGGTAGTTGATTTTATACTGATGCGATCGCATTCCTTGAGGCGATCCCCAACCCTAAAGTTAGCCCTCAATCTTCTTGAAATCTTTGGGAAAAAAGCTTTACAGTAAATTAATATACCTTAATATTTTTTCTAATAAACTTGTGCAAGAAGATTTTAGACTAATTGTCGATTTAGTATTAGTCCTTGCAGTGTCGGCGGCAGGTGGGCTACTCGCGGCATTATGTCGCCAACCTGTTTTACTAGGTTATCTTGTTGGGGGCATGGCGATCGGACCTGCAGGATTAGGGCTTATTAAAGAATTAATTCAAGTAGAAACTTTAGCCCAATTTGGCGTTGCTTTTTTATTATTTGCTTTGGGAGTGGAATTTTCCCTGGCTGAACTCAAAAAAGTCCAACTAATTAGTCTGGGCGGTGGAGGTTTGCAAATTGTCCTAACTATTGTTGGTACTGCCTTGGTATCGGTAGGTGTGGGCTGGGTAAGTTCCCCAGCCCAAGGAGTATTTTTAGGGGCAATTTTATCGCTTTCATCTACCGCCGTTGTGTTGAAATGCTTGATGGAGCGCAACGAAACCGAAACGCCCCACGGTCAAGTTATGTTAGGGATGTTGGTAGTCCAAGACTTGGCGCTGGGGCTGATGTTAGCGGTTTTACCTGCTTTAGAACAGCCGCCAGAAACTATCGGTATCGCTGTAATTACGGCATTAATTAAAATTGGCTTATTTGCCACCGGAGCAATAGTAGCGGGAATTTGGCTAATTCCACCATTATTGAGGTTATTGGCTAGGACAGAAAGTAAGGAATTATTTTTATTAGGTGTAGTGGCGCTGTGTTTGGGTATTGCCTTGCTGACCGAGCATTTGGGGTTATCAATTGAAATGGGCGCTTTTGTCGCCGGATTGATGATTTCTGAAGTGGAATATGCCGACCAAACTTTAACGTATGTCGAGCCACTGCGAGATATTTTTGCAACTTTGTTTTTTGCTGCCATTGGGATGCTAATCGATCCGTTCTTTTTGTGGCAAAACCTAGAGTTGATTTTGGGGCTAGTATTGCTGGTATTTGTGGGCAAGTTTGCGATCGTTACTCCGCTCGTAAAAGTATTTCACTATCCCTGGAAAACCGCTTTGATGGTTGGTTTGGGACTAGCGCAAATTGGGGAATTTTCTTTTGTGTTAGCCAGCGAGGGGCTATCGATGGGCTTAGTTTCCCGCCGCGTGTACTTATTAATTTTGGGAACAACCGCCGTCACCCTCGTACTAACGCCGTTTGTATTGCGATTAGTACCGAAAATACTTGAATTACCTTGGTTAAAATCGTTAATTGAAGCTGGAGACGTTGCGATCGCCGAATCTAACGAATTACCCCAACAAAATCATGTAGTAGTTTGCGGTTATGGGCAAGTAGGGCGCAATTTGGTCAAGCTTGTCCAAGAACATGGCTATCCAATAGTTGTAATTGAACAGTCTGAAAGCCGGATTCAGCAGTTGCGCGATGCGGGAGTTGCTTACGTTTATGGCAATGCGGCAAGTTTTCACGTATTAGAAACGGCGGGAGTAGAAAGAGCAAAATCTTTAGCAATTACCTTGCCAGATCCGATGAGTACGCGGCTGTGCTTAAAACGCGCCTTAGAACTATCTCCCGACTTGGACTTGGTAGTACAGGCAAATCATGGTAAAGACATTGAAACTCTTTACCAATTGGGAGCGCAAGAAGTAGTACAGCCAGAATTTGAGGCAAGCTTGGAACTAGCAAGTCATTTGCTGACCAAAATGGGCTTATCGGCGGTAACGATGCAAATAGAAATGCAGCAAATTCGCGATCGCCATTATCTAGATTTACGCCCAGAGCGATCGCCTGCTCAAGTAGCGCGAGAATTGCAAGAAGCGACTCAAGATATGAACAGGCGCTGGTATGCCTTGCCCGAAGGCTCTCCACTTACAGGGATGACTATAGAGGAAGCAGATATGCGTTACTTGACGGGAGTGAGCTTAATGGCTGTGCGGCGGGCAAATGGCGAGGAACTTGACTATCCCGATAGCAAAACAATTTTAGCCAAAGGCGATCGCTTATTAATAGTTGGGGAAGGCGACGAGTTAGCCGCTTTTGATGAATTAGCTAAAGGTGCAGGTACAATACCCGCAGAAAACAATCCTTGTCATTGGTTGTTTGTAGCTAATAATAGTCCAGCAGTGGGGCAAAGTCTCGCCGAGCTTGATATTCGCCGTCAGTATGCGGTGCAGATTCAAGCAATCCGCCGTGATGGTAAGTTTATTCGTTTTCCCGATGGTAGTATGCACTTGCAAGCAGGGGATCAGTTGTTACTTTGTGGCGGCTTCTCGTCATTAAATCAACTAGAACAATTGGTTAATCCGAGCGCTGAGAGTAAAGTTATTCCCGCCGTACCCATTGTGAGAGCTATTGAATCGGAAGCCTTAATGGAGTATTTGCCGATGGATAGTTGGCGAGATATGTAATAGCGCAAAAGTGCTACGTCTTGCTCCTGTCTCTAGGATTAGGGATTGGGGGAAGCAGAATTATCAGCATTATTAAAAAAGTTTCTCTCAAAAGGTGCAAAATAATGACTTGCTGCCGCAAGAGTTTATTTGTTGGTCGCAATTCCTCCCACCACTGGACCGCAGGTCAGTGGGGGCATTTAGGTGAAGTTGGAGAGATCCCATGCTTTAATAGAAGGTCATCTTGGTAGTTATTCTGTTCATCTTGGTAGCGCCGGAGTTCACCGCCAACCAGGAGGATATTTGTGTATTGTTCCCGTACATTCTCAGCATCGCGGACGGGTATTTTTACCCTTTGTTGATAACGATCCCAAAACTGCCGAAGTTATCTCCAAAGTGCTATTACTAGCAAAAGGTCGCGAAATTAAATATCCGACAATTCTAGAACAGATTTTGGCGCGAGGTTAATTTTTAGCTTTGATAAACGCGATCGCTTGTCGCCAAATCGTAATACTCTGTTCGCTAGTATCAATCAGACACATACAAGTTTGATCTTGCCATAGTAGCTTGCCACTAAGTAAGTCGCCACTGAGCAACTTTACTTCTACGGCTTTAGCTTCTTTAATCAACGCCTGTACTTGTTTTATGCTGGGTGAAGCTACATCAAAATCACTTTTCATCAAATTAATTCCTGGCAAACACTGTTATTAGTTGGGTACAAATAGAGAAATATCATTCAACTATAGTATTTTGCCTGCTACTTTCAGGAGGATTAGAAAACGTGTCTATCGAGTTTGTTAAATATCAAGGGCTAGGAAATGATTTCATCTTAATTGACAATCGCTCCTCATCAGAACTTATAGTTTCTCCAGAACAAGCAATTAAATTATGCGATCGCCATTTTGGCATTGGCGCAGATGGAGTAATTTTTGCGCTTCCAGGTCTTGAAGGCACAGATTACACTATGAGGATCATCAATTCCGATGGTTCTGAACCCGAAATGTGTGGGAATGGGATTCGTTGTTTAGCCGGATTTATCGCCCAATTAGAAGGGTATGGTAGCAAAAACGTCCAATATCGCATTCATACTCTAGCTGGCGTGATATCTCCCCAGCTATTGGCTGATGGTCAAGTAAAAGTTGATATGGGTTTACCAAAACTCCTTGCAAAAGAAATTCCTACTACTTTGAGTTCTCCAGAGCAAAAAGTAATTAATGAATCGATTGAAGTCGCCGGGAAAAATTGGTTAGTTACTTGTGTAAGTATGGGAAATCCGCACTGCATTACTTTTGTTGAAGATGTTGCGGCGATAGATTTAGCAATAATTGGTACTCAATTCGAGCATCATTCAGCATTCCCACAAAAAACTAATACTGAGTTTATTCAAGTTGTAAAGCGCGATTACTTAAAAATGCGGGTTTGGGAACGAGGCGCAGGTATAACTTTAGCTTGCGGGACTGGTGCTTGTGCGGCGCTAGTTGCAGGGGTACTTACAGGGATTTGCGATCGCACGGCTACGGTAGAACTCCCCGGCGGCTGTTTGCATATTGAATGGTCAGAACCCGATCAAAGGCTCTACATGACTGGGACGCAAGAACGGGTATTTGCAGGGACAATTAGTTAAGAATGCAACTGACTAACTAAATGCTCTAATTCCGGCAAAATCAACTCATCCATAGCAAGTTTGACTGCATTGCTAGAACCTGGAAGGGAGAATACTAATTTATTTTGGTATACCCCACAAATCGCTCTGGAGGCGATCGCCCTTGAGCCAATTTCTTTGTAACTGAGATATCGAAACAACTCGCCAAATCCTGGCAAAGTCTTTTCCAGCAAACTAGAAATTGCATCGTAAGTTGTATCTCTAGGCGCTATACCCGTACCGCCATTAAAAACCACCACATCAATGCTGTTACTTAGCCCTTGCAATTGGCTTTTAATCTGCGTTGGTTCGTCTTTAATAATGGTGTAATATCCCACCGCGCGATCGGCATTAGAGAGCAACTGTTGAATTAGCTGACCGCTTTTATCTGTAAGGTGTGATCGCGTATCGCTAACGGTAATTACTGCACAGTTAATTATTATCTTGCCTGTATCGGGGTGGGGTTGCATAGATTTACGCTTTGTTGAAGTCTAGCTCGTTTTTCTCAGCGTAACGCTCCATAAAGCGGAGAAACCGATCCCATTCCGCCGTTGAATTCATGATATAAAATACTTCCAAAGCTTCCGGCTTGCCATTGACAAACTTACCTTTAACTTCGCGAGTGACAATTTCACCCTCCTCATCGAGCATGTACATTCCTGTAATGTCATCGGCGTTGCCACCATTTAAAACTGAAGGATTTTGAAAGTAAAATGTCGCTGTACTTTGCTTGCCATCCCGCGAGCGAGTCAAACGTACATCTGGGGTTACATCTTCGTCAATACCTTTAGAAAATTGAATTGTAGCCATAGTTTCCTTGGATCTAAGTTTTTTGCTTATTAGCTTTCTATCTTCTCATTATTTAGACAGGTCTGTTAGCGAGCTTTAACCTGTCCTAGAAGGCGAGGACAGGTTAAAGCTTTGATGAAGAAGGCAAGTTCTAAAACTTAATTTACCAGTACCATAGCTTGTCCTTAACTTTCTTCTTGCATAATTCAGCATAAATACGGTACTCAAATAATGAATAGTAAGAAAAACATATATATACTAGCGATCTCACTGGCAATAGGCACGATTTCTTCTTCTCCCGTTCAAGGGGCGGGACTCAAATTTGCTAGCTTTAACGCCTCCCTCTATCGCAATGCCGCAGGACAATTAGTTACAGACTTATCTACCCCAGATAACAATCAAGCTAAAAATGTAGCTGAAATTATCCAACGAGTTAATCCTGACGTTCTCCTCATCAATGAATTTGACTATGTGGAAGATGAAGTAGCTGTCAATTTATTTCAGGAAAACTATCTTTCTCTGAGCCAAAATGGAGCAGCAGCCGTTGAATATGCGTATAAATACGTTGCGCCGTCTAATACTGGAGTCCCATCAGGCTTTGATTTAGACAATAATGGCTCGGTGGGTGGTGGAAACGATGCCTTGGGATTTGGTCTTTTCCCCGGTCAATATGGTATGGCGATCTATTCTAAATATCCAATTGTTACCGATAGCGTTCGCACCTTCCAGAATTTTTTGTGGCAGGATATGCCTAACGCCCTACTACCCGACGACCCGACAACGACAGCCGCTAAGGACTGGTACTCCGCCGCAGAACTTGAGATATTGCCCCTTTCTTCTAAAAGTCATTGGGATGTACCCATTGAAGTCGATGGGCAAATTATTCATACTTTAGTTAGCCATCCCACACCCCCGGTATTTGATGGCGCAGAAGATCGTAACGGCAAACGCAACCACGATGAAATTCGTTTTTGGGCTGACTATATTACCCCAGAGGCGGGAGATTATATTTACGACGATGGGGGCAATAGAGGCGGACTTAAAGAAGGTTCTAGCTTTGTAATTATGGGCGATCAAAATGCCGATCCAATAGACGGCGACAGTACAGATAACGCAATTAACCAATTGCTAGATAATCCCTTAGTCAATACTAGCGTCACTCCTGCCAGCGCTGGCGGTGTCGAACAAGCAGCGCTAGACGGCGGGGTTAATTTGTCTCACCAAGGCGATCCAGCTTTTGATACTGCCGATTTTGGCGATACACCGCCTAATGGAGCGGGAAACTTGCGGGTAGATTATGTTTTACCTTCAACAGATTTAGAAATTACTGATGCTGGAGTGTTTTGGCCACAGGCTTCCGAGCCACTTTATCGATTGGTAGGCGATCGCGCATCTTTTGCTACAACTCCCAGTTCCGATCATAGTTTAGTCTGGGTCGGTGTCAAACCCGTACCCGAACCTAGCGCTAATTTAGGGATTTTTAGCATGGTAATTGTGGGAATACTTAGCTATTTTCGCGATCGCCGTCTAAAAAAATAATTAAAAATAGGCTTCACGTTCTAGCATCAGCGTCACAGGTCCATCGTTTTCAATTGATACAAGCATCGTCGCCCCAAAGAATCCTGTTTCTACTTTCAAATTACTTTGGCGTAACTTGCCAACAAAGCTGTTGTACAAGGTTTCGGCAATTTCTGGACTAGCGGAAGCATCAAAAGAAGGGCGGCGACCTTTGCGGCAATCGCCATACAAGGTAAACTGGCTAATTACTAGAATCTCGCCGCCGATTTCTTGCACGGATTTTTGCCAACGATTAGCTTTTTCACCGTCAAATAGGCGCAATTCTAAACACTTGCGAACCATCCAATCAATTTCTGCTTCTGTATCGGTGCTAGCAATACCTACAAGGAGGTTTAATCCTTTACCAATTTTGCCGACAATTTCATCATCTACGCAGACTTGGGATTTTGTAACACGTTGAATGATGACTCGCATAACTTATTTTTGTAATTTGCAGCCTCATGAATCCCATTACGTTGCAATTGGTGAGGACAATGACAGCTAGCTTACAAACAAGTTATTAATTGGGCTAGTTCTGTAGATAAATTCTCTTTACAACTATTCTGCTTTGTAAATAATACACCTGCTAATAAGTAGATATTTTTGGAATAAAAAGCCATATTATCTTTTTTTAATTCCTCAATTCTATGCTTTACCTTTGGCTCAGAACTATAGTAACCAAAACTTAAAGGGGAGATAATAAAGTTAGCAATATGGTAACCTTTAGTCAAAGCATAATCAATTGCACCGATCGGATTAGAATAACTAGCAATCATTGCTAATACATTATTGTATTCTAATGACAATAGCTGCTTTGTAACGGTTGTTCCATCTATACCTCCGTGCAAAAATGGCTGATATATTTTATTATCTATTGCTGGTAAATAAGGAGGATTAGATATTAAATAATCTCCTTGAGGTATAGACGTATTAAACAAAGAGCGATTATGAACTATATATTTATCACTTAAGCCGCAAACCTTTATCTTTTCGTTTGCTAGTTCGCAAGACAGATTGTTGATTTCAAACCCATGTACTACCCCGTTAAACTGTGTTTGACTTAAAGAATTAATAACTGGGCTGCCATCTCCAGAACCAAATTCAATAATAGTTTCTGAATTTGAACAATTATTTAATACTAAACTTTGCAAGCAGTAAGAATAAAAATTTGATTCTTCGGGACAGAAAAATACATCCTTTAATGGTTTTGGAGAAGTAAGCATCTAACTAATAAAAAAGTAACTAACCCAAACCTACTGTTTCAGCGTTTCCACTGCCATCTATCGTAAGTTCTATACCTAATAGCTTGCTAAAGGATTGCACTTAAGCAAAATTAAAAAATTGCCTAAATTGTGGCGTGGTTAAAGTAACTTCACAATATAGTATGGGCTGGCGGTGGGTCTAACTGTGATTTTATCGATATCACCATCGTCAGGAAAGCGCGATCACACGAGCAGAAATGCACATAAAACTCCTAACCGCCCGCCCGTCCCTTGATGCTTGCAGATAATTCCGATGCGGTTGATGCTGCTGATCGAGTAGCTTATGAAAGCCTTGCTCAATTTAGCCGCAAATATTCGCGGCTGTTTGGTGCGCCACCGATTAAAGACATTGAACGCTTGCGTACAGCTTAGGTGCGATCGCTATTTTGCCAGCGACTCACTGACAAGTCCAAGTTAGAGGTTCAATACCTCCTTTTTATGATTAGGTGCAGTAGCAACAGCCTTCACTTCGCCGACGAGTTCATCGGAAATTCCTAATTCTTTTAAAGTTCCAACCAAATTCTCGATTACGGCATTGAAGTGTTCGCCATTTAAGCCCATGTCTTCAACTAAATACTTATGAGCTTCTCGCATTGTTTTTCCATCATATTGAGTAGCGCCACCAAAAGCGAAGGTTAGAAAGGCTTTTTGATGCGACTTCTGCTTGTTCATATCAACGTTCTCAAAAAAGTGCTTAATTCGCTGATCGTTTAGAACACGCTCGTAAAACTTATCAACGGCTAGATCGACGGCGCTCTCTCCACCCAGTTTCTCGAATAAAGTAGGCATACAAATTTTTTCTTGTAGGATTTAAACATCATTGCATTGATTAATACTGCCCTGGGGTTATTTCCCCAAAAACGGCTTACCTCTAGTCAGAGGTAAGCCGTGAGTCAAAAAGCAGATATGTAAGCTACGTCAAATCTGATAACAACGAAGGTGCTGAATGAGCGATTGAGAAGACTTACAAATTACAACATCATTCAGCGTTAGGCGGATCCAGAAATTCCACCCTGCGTAGAATACAGATTCTGGGTTGGGCTTGAACGCCCACGTCCAAGCCTATATTGCGATCGTGCGCTAAAACATCAAGCTGTTAATTAATTTTTCTTTAATAACTGACAATTTATTTACGCGGCTATAAATATAGGTGATCGCACCGATATTAGTCATCAAACAACTGCTAGATAGCCCCAACAGCACGTAAGTCGGAATCATCACAACTCCCGCCTCAAACCATGTATATACGTGCCACAGCAGGACTACAGCAAAAATACTCGCGACTCCTGCCGACTGCCATACTCTAATTTTTGGGCGAGGCAGCGCCGCCCACACCATTGTTAGACAAGTAGCAATTAAGTTAGCTGGAACCAAAAAGGCACAAAGAGAAATGCAATGCGTGCGTGACAGTTCAGCTAAATTGGTCAAGTCAAACATCAGATTTTTACTTTAAGGGGGCAGGTTTCTCTTATCCTCCCTCTACTAATTCAATCTTGACCGCTATAAATTACATTTATTGACATTTGCTAGGCACTGAAGATGAGAAAACTCTATATTTTGCTACAAACGTCCCAAGTACCCGCAGTTCAACAATAAACAAAATTATCTACCTCTGGTCAACCCTGCGGCTGATGTAATTAAGTGAAAAATTGATTTAGCTAGTTAATAAAAGTTCATATTTATAAGCTTAATTTTTAGGAGTAGCATCAATGCAATTGAAACCTATAAGCCAACAAGTAGTTGCCATAGTTGGAGCCTCTAGTGGGATTGGCAGAGAGACAGCCCTGCAATTTGCCAAAAAAGGAGCAAAAGTAGTAGTCGCCGCCCGTAGTCAGTCGGGTTTAGAAAGCCTTGTCAGTGAAATTAAACTTTTTGGTGGCGACGCGGTAGCGATAGTTGCCGATGTCAGCGAATTTGAGCAAGTAAAAGCGATCGCAGACAAAGCTGTAGAAGTCTATGGGCGGCTCGATACTTGGGTACACGCCGCCGCTACAGGAGTCCTTGCACCTTTTGACCAGATTACCCCAGAAGAATTTAAACGGGTAATTGATGTCAACCTCACCGGGCAAGCCTACGGCGCAATGGCAGCCTTACCGCACCTCAAAAAAGAAGGAAGAGGGGCGCTAATTCACATCTCCTCGGTAGAAGCTAGGCGTTCGATTCCATTGCAAAGCCCTTACTCTGCGTCCAAGCATGGTGTAGAAGGTATGTTAGATTCTTTGCGGGTAGAATTGCAACATGAAGGCTTGCCAATTAGCGTTACAAATGTGATGCCTTCGGTAATCAATACGCCTTTTTACAACAAAGTTCGCACCAAGTTGGGTGTCAAACCTACCGGAGTACCACCCTACTATCAGCCGAGTATAGTTGCAGAGGCAATTTTGTATGTAGCCGAACATCCTACCCGCGATTTTATTGTTGGGGATGTCGGGAAAGTTTTGGATGTCATGCAGCGAGTTTCGCCAGCCCTTGTAGATAATTTATTACTCTTGATTGGTTTTGCCGGACAACGGACAAACGAGCCAAAGTCAGAAGATGCGCCCGATAATGTATTTGAACCGATCGCAGGTTACGACACTGTAGAAGGTGATTTTGGCAATTTAACTATTCCAACTTTTACAGACTGGCTAGATATGAATCCACCTGTTAAGTGGGGTGCGGTAGCAGTGGCGGCAGCTTTGGGCTTTGCGGCAGTATTGGGTGGATTGTCAGGTAAAGACGCTTAAATAAAGCGATCACCTCTATTTAAGCGCTTAGGGTTAAAAACTCAAGTAAAAATGCTGTTTATTACCTAGCGCTGCAAATATCTGTCTCCACACCTACACAATTTAATCCTCCCGAAAGAGACAAGTTAAATATAACTTGGGATATTTTTGAATAAATACCAGTAGCTAAAAAGCCTAGAGTTGTCGATAGGCATAGTATTTCACTGTATAGCAGCAATAGCGAGGTTAGAGAATATGAGCAACGAACCAAACCAAGTCCTTCCAGAAGATCCTACCGAAGCAGAACCCGGTAGAGGCGCGCCAGGAGACAACCACTATGGCGTGCAAACAGCACAAACTACCGCAGTAAATGCCCCCGATGCAATTATCCCTTCTAATGCTCCTACGGAACTCAGCGAGAAGCAACTAGAAGCTTTTGAACATGAGGAAGAAGTAGAAGGTGAAGGTTTTACAACTACTGACGGTTATGTAATTGATGAGGCTGGTTTGCTGAACAACTTTGCTGTTGAACCACCCATGTATGTTGAAGGTGAAGAACCGAAGATTTAACTCTTAAGCTGGGAGCAATGAATTTTATTCTGTTCCCAGCTTTGAAAATTACTATAATGCGATCGCTATCTTTGCAGCGAATGTTGTCTAAATAACTGACAAATATAGGGAAATAGCTTACCAATAAGGAAGAATTCGTAAGTTAATAGAGGTATTTACAGATGTCTGCGATCGCTAAAAATAATGAGGTCATCACGGCAATCATCATCTTTGCTGTAGAACCAGCACAACAGCAAGAATTAGTAGATACTATTATCGAGTTTCTGGATACTGTTAAGCACCAACCAGGTTTTGTGTCCTCTAGCATTCATAAAAGTATTGATGGAGTGCGGGTAATGAATTACGCGCAGTGGCAAACTCAAGCAGACTATCAAGCTTTTGTCAAAAATGCCGAAGTCCAAGCTCAAGGTAAAAAGCTTTCAAATTTCCAAATCAATGAGTCGCACATTTACGAAGTGGCGGTATCTAAGCCCGACGATGCTAATCTTGCGATCGCTAAAGGTGGTTTGATTCACCTAGCAGAATTTCGAGTAGCGCCAGAAAATCAGCAGCGCTTAGTAGAATTAGAAAAAGAGTATGTAGGGGTAGGATTGCAAAATCCAGGGCTACTATCTGCCAACTTCCACCGCTCCCTTGATGGCGTGCATACGGTAAATTACGGTCAGTGGCGCAGCTTTGCAGATTTTGAAGAACTGCTCAAAGATCCCAAGTACAAACCATTGAACGAGTATTGGCAGGGCATTGCCGAAAACCAATTTCACCTATACGAAGTAGTCTACACAGAACCTACATAAGCTACGCTTCTTTGCCTCTTAAAACGCTGTAGAGACTAACATTTTTCCTATTAGGCTCCATCATTAATATAGGAAGTAATGGTAGTGGCTGGAAAAACCCTGTGAACCCAATAAAAACAGATAAGCATCAAGCAAATCACAATTTACTTCAAGAGCCAAACCTGCTAATTATTTTTGCAATTTCTCTAATTGCGATTCTCGGAGTTGCCAGCGTTACGCCCACTTTTCCTAGCTTAAGAGCAGCATTAAATGTTCCTGTAGAAAATATTGGTTTATTAGTTACAGTCTTTACTTTCCCTACCCTAATACTAGGTCCAATTATTGGTGTATTTGCCGATCGCCTTGGCAGAAAAAAGATCCTTGTCCCTTCCCTAATATTATTTGGTATTGCTGGATTTGCCTGTGCTTTTGCTCGCGATTTTAATCTTTTGCTTGGCTTGCGTTTCTTGCAAGGAGTTGGCGCAGCGTCTTTACTTTCTCTAAGCGTTACTTTAGTTGGCGACTTGTATGCAGGAGACAAGCGAGTTGCGGCGATGGGTTACAACGCTAGTGTCAGTAGTATTGGTACAGCACTTTATCCAACTATTGGCGGCGCACTAGCAACTATGGGGTGGTATTTTCCTTTTATGTTACCGATAGTTGCTATTCCTGTAGGGCTATTGGTATTATTTGGACTCAAAAACCCCGAACCGCAAGGACAAAGAAATCTCAAAGCATATTTGAGCAATGCTTTAATAACTCTCAAAAATCGCCAGCTATTTGGGCTATTTATTGCTAGTGCGGCTAATTTTGTGCTGTTGTATGGCGCTTATACCAATTCTTTATGAAGCTGCGCTAAATAAAGCTTCAAGGATGAAATTGTAAGAAGTGAGAGAAGCAATCGTCTCAGGAGTGATGGCAAGGAGTGCATCAGTTAACTTCTGCTGTAGTTGTGGGA